>JACMLV010000484.1 GCA_014379395.1 Burkholderiaceae bacterium | reverse complement strand
TCCCGGCGCGCCAGGCGCGCCACTTGGCCGGCTGAGCTGGCGGCGGGGCATCTTTTATAGCGGCCGGGGCCAATCTCCCTTAAACTGCCCGCATGCCCATTGCACAAGAGCCCACGCCTACCCTCACCCTCGCGCCCGTCCCCGGCGCGGCGGGCGCGTCGGTGGTGGCCGGCGGCTCCTGGCAAGTGCACGCGCTGGCGCAAGACGGCGCGATGAAGGCCATCGACGCCGTCCTCAAGCCTTTGCGCGGCCGCGCCGATCTGGCCTGGGATTTATCGCCGATCGACAGCCTCGACCACGTCGGCGCGCAACTGTTCTGGAATGCCTGGGGCAAGCGGCGGCCGGAGCGCCTGACGCTGGCGCCGAGCCAGGAGGAGTTTTTCAAGCGCATCGAACAGGCCGGCCCGCTGTCCATGCCGGGCGGCCCGAAGCAGCACATGGTCTGGGTGACGGTGCTCGGCTTTGGCATCCTGCATTTTTTCGAGCACCTGCGCGGCTTCGTCGCGCTGATCGGCCTGCTGGTTCAAGACCTGTGGCGCTTCGCCCGCCGTCCGGCGCGCGGCCCGTGGCGCGAGATATCGGCCAACATCTTCCACGCCGGCTTCCAGGCGCTCGGCATCACGGCGCTGGTCGGCTTCCTGATCGGCGTGGTGCTGTCGTACTTGTCGGCGCAGCAATTGCGCAATTTCGGCGGCGACATCTACCTGGTCAACCTGCTCGGCATGAGCATCATCCGCGAACTCGGCCCGCTGCTGGCGGCGATCCTGGTGGCCGGGCGCTCGGGCTCGTCGATCACGGCGCAGCTGGGGGTGATGCGCGTGACCGAGGAACTCGACGCGATGCTGGTGATGGGCCTGTCGCACGGCTTCCGCCTGATCCTGCCGAAGGTGCTGGCGCTGGCCATTTCGATGCCGCTGCTGGTGATCTGGACCGACACCATGGCGCTGATCGGCGGCATGGTGGCGGCCAAGATCGAGCTGGGCTTGTCGGCCAGCTACTTCATCCAGAAGCTGCCGAGCGCGGTGCCGCTGGCGAATTACATGATCGGGCTGGGCAAGGGCGCCGTGTTCGGCGTGCTGATCGCGCTGGTGTCGTGCCACTTCGGGCTGCGCATCAAGGCCAACACCGAAAGCCTGGGGCAAGGCACCACCACCTCGGTGGTCACGGCGATCACCATCGTGATCCTGGCCGACGCCGTGTTCGCCATCGTGTTCAGCGGCGTGGGGCTGCGATGAGCGAGCCGGCAGAAAACGCCGGGCCGGCGCAGCCATACGACCTGGGCGGCGACGCGCCGGTGGTCCAGATCGACAATCTGTGGACCCAGTTCGGCCGCACCGTGGTGCATCAGGATCTGAGCCTGGAAATCTTGCGCGGCGAGGTCCTGTCGATCGTCGGCGGCTCGGGCACCGGCAAGACGGTGCTGCTGCGCCAGATGCTGGGGCTCGAACATCCGGCGCGCGGCTGCGTGCGGGTGTTCGGCCAGGATATCGCCCAGAGCGACTCGCAGCGCCTGCAGCGCCTGCGCAACCACTGGGGCATGCTGTTCCAGCACGGCGCGCTGTATTCGGCGCTGACCGTGTTCGACAATGTGGCGCAGCCGATGCGCGAACTGCGGGTGCTGCCCGCCGACTTGATCCGCGATGCCGTATTATTAAAGCTCGACATGGTCGGGCTGGGGCCCGAGCATGCGGCCAAGATGCCGTCGGACTTGTCGGGCGGCATGGTCAAGCGGGTGGCGCTGGCGCGCGCGCTGGCGCTCGAGCCGAAGCTGCTGTTCCTGGACGAGCCGACGGCCGGGCTGGATCCGGACTTGTCGGACGGCTTCGTCGCGCTGATCCGCTCGCTGCACCGCGAGCTGGGCCTGACGGTGGTGATGGTGACGCACGATCTCGACACCTTGTTCGCGCTGTCGAGCCGGATCGCGGTGCTGGCCGAAAAGCACGTGATCGCCCTCGGCACGCCGCGCGAAGTGATCGCGGTCGAGCACCCATTCATCAAGCAATTTTTTCTCGGCGAGCGCGGCCAACGCGCGCTGGTGGTGCTCGAGCACCGCCAAGCCGACACGGAGAGGTAATGGAAAACAGATCGCATGCTTTGATGACCGGCATCTTCACCATCGTCCTCTTGATCGCGGCGGTGCTGTTTGGCGTCTGGTTCAACCGCGACCGCGTCGAGCGCGTGCCCTACCTGCTGGCGACGACGATGCCGGTGCCCGGCCTCAACCCGCAGGCGATGGTGCGCTATCGCGGGCTGGAGGTGGGCAAGGTCGACGCGATCGACTTCGACCCGAAGGTGGCCGGCCAGATCCTGATCAACATCAGCGTCGACCCGGCCACCCCGGTCACCCGCACCACCTTCGCCACCCTGGGCTACCAGGGCGTGACCGGGATCGCCTATGTCCAGCTCGACGACGAGCGCACCGGATCCGAGCGGCTGGTCACCAGCGCGGCCAATCCGGCCCGCATCGAACTGCGCCCCGGCCTGCTCGACCAACTGGAAAAGCGCGGCAAGCGCATCCTCGACCAGGTCGAACAAGTCACGCAGGCCGCCCAAAAACTGCTCAACCCGGCCAACCAGCAAATCATCATCGGCGCCTTCACCAACATCAGCGGCGCGGCCAAGGCCTTCGGCGCGATCCCGCAACAGCTGGCGCCGACCATCGAAAAACTGCCGCAACTGGCGGCGCAGACGCAGCAAACCCTGGGCGCGCTGTCGGCCGCCTCCGGCGAGGTCGGCAAGGTGGCGCGCAACTGGGACGCGCTGGCCGGCAAGCTGCAGGCGCCGGGCGGGACGATCGACAAGATCGGCGACACCGTCGACCGGGTCGGGCTGTCGGTGGAGGCGCTCGCCAGCGGCGTCGAACTGGAGGCGCTGCCGCACCTGATCGACCTGAGCGACGAGGCGCGCTCCTCGCTGCGCACGCTGAAAACCACCATGAACGCGCTGAACGAGCGGCCGCAAAGCATCTTGTTCGGCGCCCCCGAGGCCACGCCGGGGCCAGGCGAAGCCGGCTTCGTCGCGCCGACCAAATGAGGACTCGCATCGTGAATATCGCCACGCGCCGACTGGGCGCCCTGACCCTGAGCCTGACGGCGCTGTTGCTGGCCGGATGCGCCGGCACCGCCAGCGTGCCGACGCTGTACGATTTCGGCCCGCTGTCGAGCAACCCGGCCAACCCCGCCGAGGCCGCCGC
>JACMLV010000483.1 GCA_014379395.1 Burkholderiaceae bacterium | reverse complement strand
GGTTCGCACGCGCCGGGCGAGGCGGCGGCGCCGGCGGTCGCGGCGGTGTCCATTTCCAGCATCCAGCGCATGCGCTGAAGCAAACCAAGGAGCGCGTCATGGGAAGCCCGCACACCGCCGGCCAAGCAGCAATCCGGCCCCCCTTCGATCCGGGCGCCGACGCGGACATCGACTGGCTGGAGGCGGCCTGCCTGGGCGGCATGCTGGCGCCCGGCGTGCAGTGGGAGCTGAACGCGGCGGCCGCCGCCTATCGCGACGACGACGTCGCCGAGGCGCATCTGCAGCGCGCCTTCCTGCTGGCGCCGGAGCACCCGGCCGTGCATATTGGTTTATACCGTTTTTACTTTTATAAAAATCGTCTGGTCGAGGCGCTGGCGGTGGCCGAGCGCTGCCTGCAAAAGGCGGCGCGCGACAACGCCATCGCGCTCGACTGGCGCGACGTGCGGGCGATTCACGTCGACTTTTCGACCTATGCGGCGCTGCCGCGCTTCTACCTGTTCACGCTGAAGGCCTGCGCCTATCTGCACATGCGCCTGGGGCGCATCGAAACCGGCGAGGCGATGGTCGACAAGCTGATGGAGCTGGACCCGGCCGACCGGATCAAAGGCTCGGTGCTGCGCGGCGTGATCGCGCGCATCGGCCACGAAGACGACGACTATTTGTGAATGCCATGAGTGATATGAGCGAGATGATCGAACAGTTCGACGCGCTCGACTGGCAGAACCAGCCGTTCGACTGCGCCGGCTGCGCCTTCACCGCCCTGCGCGAGGCTGGGCGCTGCGAGTTGAAGAAGGCCTGCGTCAACGACCGCTACGCGCTGCGCATCGACCGCTTTTTCAACTGGAATCCGGAGGCGGCCAAGGATTGCCTGACGCACCCGTATTTCGAGGTGCGCGCGATCGCCGCCAAGCATGTCGAGGTGTTTTATCTGCCGCGCCTGATGCGCGACCCGGACGAGACGGTGCGCTGGAGCGCGGCGCAGCGCCTGCCGCAGCGCCAGTTGATGCAGATGCGCGACGACCCGGACCGCGAGGTGCGCATCCGCATCGCGGCGCGGCTCGATCCGGCCGACCTGCGCAGCATGATGGACGACGCCGACTACTACGTGCGCACCATCGTCGCGCGCCGCATCCCGGAGGGCTGGCTGAGCCAGATGATGCGCGACGCCGACCGCGAAGTGCGCGTCGAGGTGGCGCGCCGCATCGGCCCGTGGCAGTTGCAGGCGATGGCGGCCGACGCGGAAAGCTGCGTGCGCCTGATCGCCGCCGAAAGGCTGGCGCCCGAGCACCTGCTGGCGCTGCGCGGCGACGACGACTGCCAGGTGCGCCACCTGGTGGCGCAGCGCATCGCCCCGGGCCAGCTCGGCCCGTTGTTGGAGGACGAGGACGAGGCGGTGCGCCAGGTGGCGCTGGCGCGCCGGCCGCATTGAAGTGAACGAATTTGTAGGGTGGGCACGGGGGTATCGTGCCCACGCGGAAGCGAACAGACATGTAGGGTGGGCGGGGCCACGGTGGCACCGGTTTTTTGTCCATGCGGATAAGCGACCGCGTGGGCACAAAAGCGGTGCCCACCCTACGGAAAGCAAACACGAACCACGCGTCCATACCAGGGAGAGCCGCAATGAAGATCAATCGGGATGACGGCACGGTCGAGCTGGACGGGCCGCCGGCGCTGGAATACGGCGAGAAGGTCAGGAGCCGCAAGACGGTGCGCAACGACGGCACCTTCGCCGGCAAGGAAATCGGCGACATCCTGGTGCGCAAGGGCGACATCGGCTACGTCACCAGCATCGGCACCTTCCTGCAGCAGTTCTACATCTACGGCATCGAGTTCATCGAGCACGGCTACCGGGTCGGCATGAAGGGGCGCGAGCTGGCCTCGATCGACAATCCCGACCCCGACGAGGACGAGGACGCGGTCTCGGTGTGGGACGAGGATTTCCAGCCGACCTCGGTGTAGCTTTTCAACGGTTCAACGGTTCACTCTAACGACGTTCACAAGGGAGCACAGCATGGACTATTCCAGAACCCCGAAATTCCGCTGGGGCCAGCGCGTGGTGGCCGGGATCGACCTGTTCAACGACGGCTCCTATCCCGAGCGCGAGGCCGAGGCGTTGCTGGTCGAGCGCGGCGCCACCGGCGAGGTGGTGCAGGTCGGCCAGCACGAGGAGAGCGGCGTGCCGGTCTACATGGTCGAGTTTCCCGGCGGCGGCGTGGTCGGCTGCATGGAAGAGGAAATTGCGCCCGCCTGACGCGATGAAGGCCGGGTCCACGGCTGCCATGCCGGCCGCGCTGATCGGCGCGGCCAGCCAGCCCAACGAGATCGACCTGCGCCGCATCGCGCGCCGGCTCACCGGGCGCGTGCGCTACCGCTACGTGGCGCCGGAGGTGCGGCCGCTGGCGGGCGGCTACCAGATCGTCGCGCCTTGCTGCTCGCGCAACATCGACGCCGCCGGCGGCGTGATCGACATCGCCCGCATCGAGTACGACGAGGCCGAGCGGCGCTGGAATTTGTACTACAAGGATCACGCCGGCGATTGCTGGTCGCTGTTCATCCACAGCCAGCGCCTGGAGCGCGTGATGGACAGCCTGAACGAGGACCCCCTGCGGGTATTTTGGCAATGATGAATACAGTTAGGGAGTAAGACCATGAAAGTCATGATCCGCAAGAATTACGCCGGCGCGCTGTCGGCCTACGTGGCCAAGAAGGATCTGGAGGAACCCATCGTCGAGATGGAGACGCCCGCCATGTGGGGCGGCAAGGTGACGCTGGCCAACGGCTGGACGCTGGAGCTGCCGGCTATGCCGGCCGACACCGTGCTGCCGATCACGGTCGAAGCGCGCAAGCTGGGAGACTGACATGGCCCTCATGCCCGAGCAACTCGACGGCGTCGGCCAGCTGCTGCTGACGCTGGCCCCGGCCGCCAATCCGGTGCCGCCGATCCGCGCCATCTACCCGCAACTGGCGGTGTCGCGCTGCGACGCCTCCGACATGCGCGGCGAGAGCCCGTTCTCGCGCGCCGGCGGCTACGACGTTTATCTGGTCGACACCGCCAGCCACTGCTGGCGCATCGTCGACAACTTGCAGGAGGCGGGCGGCGTGGTGCTCGCGCTGCACGACTAGGAGGGCGGCATGGAACAGCAATGGATCAGGCTGACCGACCCGGACATCAGCATGAGCGAGCTCGACGCCGTGGCCGAGGCGCTGCGCTCGCCGTGCCTGTCGGCCGGGCCGCGCGTGGCCGCGTTCGAGGAGTGCTTCGCCAACTATCTTGGCCGCACCTACGCGGTGGCGGCGGCCAGCGGCACCATCGGCCTGATGCTGAGCCTGCGCGCGCTCGGCATCGGCCCCGGCGACGAGGTGATCGCCTCGGCTTATTCGTGGCACCAGATCACGCACGCCATCGCGCTCATCGGCGCCACGCCGGTGTTCGCCGACATCGATTACTGGTCCGGCACGCTGTCGCCGGAAAAGGCGGCCGCCAAGATCACGCCGCGCACCCGCGCCATCGTGGCCGGCAACACCAACGGCCATCCGGCCGCCTGGGGCGCGCTGCGCAAACTGGCCCAGCAGCACAACCTCAAGCTGATCGAGGATTCGACCGAGGCGATCGGCTCGCGCTACCAGGGCGCGCTGGTCGGCAACTTCGGCGACATCGCGATCTTCGATTTTTCGCAGGCGTCGAGCCTGGCCTGCGGCGAGGGCGCGATGCTGGTCACCGACGACCCGCACATCGCCAGCGAGCTGCGCTACGGCCGCAACCGCGAGCTGGGCGAGCGCTTCGCCATCGGCGTCGGCAGCCGCCTGCCGATGCAGGCCGGCATGAGCGAGCTGACCGCCGCGCTCGGGCTGGCGCAGCTGGCGCGGTTTGACGAGATCCTCGGCCGGCGCAAGCTGGTCGAGGCCTCCTACATGGAGCACATCCAGAGCTTCGAGGGCATCAAGCCGCCCTACATCGGGCCGGACGTCGACGAGGTGCACTGGATGCTGTACATGGTGCAGCTGGGCACGCGCTTTTCGCGCAGCTCGCGCAACCAGATCGTCGACGACCTCGCCACCGAGGAGCTGGAGGCGGCGGCCTATGCGCACCCGCTGCACCTGCAGTTTTTCTACAGCAACCTGGGCTACAAGAAGGGCGATCTTTATCTCACCGAGAAGGTCGCCGACCGTGCGCTGGTGCTGCCCTTCCACGCCCACCTGAGCGACGAGGAAGTGAGCTTCATCGTCCAGACCACCAAGGATTCGTCGATCAACGTCGGCGCCGGCGCCGCGATCTACTAGTCGTGCGCCGGCCCGCCTTCCCATCTTTGTTCAAACTAAAAAAGGAGTAGCACATGACCATCGTCACCATCTTGCCATCCGGCAAAACCATCGACGTCGAAGCCGGCACCACCCTGCTGGCCGCCATGCAGGGCGCCGGCGTCGCCATCGACGCCAAGTGCGACGGCAAGGGCGAATGCGCCGGCTGCCACATCGCGCTGGTGGGCGGGCGCAAGGGCGTCTCGAAGATCGGCCCGGTCGAAAACGCCAAGCTCGACACCATCATCGGCATCGGCTCGAAGTCGCGCCTGGCCTGCCAGGCCAGCTTGCTCGGCACCGAGGACGTGACGATCGAGCTGATCGCCGCCTGATTTCGCACCACCGTTGCGCCGCCACCCGCGGCGGCGCTTGCATCGCCCACCTCAGGAAAGCCTCCCATGAAACCGACTCCCTCCCTATTGCAAGACATCCGGACCCGCCTTGCCGACGGCTCGGTCATCCCCTACCTCGGGGCGGGCGTGCTGGCCCAGGTGCCGGACTGCCCGGTGCCCGATTCGCAGGAAAAGCTGGCCGTCCTGATGACGGAAAAAGTGAGCGTGCCGCACAAGCTGCGCAAGCGCCTGACGGCGGCGGCCCAGTTCATCGAAAACTTCAAGCACCGCAAGACGCTGGTGTCGCTGATGCACGCCAATTTCTGCGCCGGCACGCCGCCGTCGACGCTGCACCGGCTGCTGGCCTCGCTGCCCAAGCTGCCCTTGATCGTCGACGTCTGGTACGACGACGCGATGCAAAACGCGCTCGAGGCGCGCACCGACTGGGGTCAGGTGCAGGGCCTGTCGCAGTCCGAGCACTTCGGCACCTGGTTCGGCTGGTACGACGCGGCCGGCAACCCGGCCGACGAGGCGGCCACCGAGAAGTGGAGCACGCTGCTCTACAAGCCGATCGGCTGCGTGGCGCCGGCCGACAACTACCTGGTGTCGGACTCCGATTACGTCGAGGTGCTCACCGAGATCGACATCCAGACCCCGATTCCGCCGCTGGTGCAGGCGCTGCGGCGCGGGCGCAACTTCCTGTTCCTCGGCTGCCGCTTCGACGACCAGTTGCAGCGCACCTTCGCGCGCCAGATCATCAAGCGCTC
>JACMLV010000482.1 GCA_014379395.1 Burkholderiaceae bacterium | reverse complement strand
CTTCGACCCGCGCGTCGCCTTCCAGATAGGCGTGCTGGAAGCGCTCGACCGAGCTTTGCGCGTTCATTTTCCAGTCCGGCACCGGCGGGCCGCTGGCGCAGCCGGCCAGCAGGAGGGCGAGTGCGGCGAGCGCGGTTGCGCTCGGACGCATGGCGTGGGGATGGGCGTCGGTTGTCATGGCAGTTTGATCTCCGGCTCGCGCTTGAACGGCCACTTGCGGTTGATTTCGTTGACCAGTTGTTCGATGCGGCGCAGGTTGCTGTCGACGTCGGCGCGCAGGGCGCCCAAATCGGCGGTGGCGACGCGGGCGTTGGCGCCGACCGCTTGCGCCTCGGCCAGCACGGCGTCCATTTTCTTGACGCTGGCGCGGGCGTCGGTCAGCAGGGCGTTCAGTTCGACGATGGCCGCTTGCGCGTCGTTCATCGCGCCGCCCTTGCCGAATACGCGCTGCTCGGTGTTGCGCGCGAGCCGGTCGAGGTTGGCGACCAGTACGCTGCTGCGTTCGAGCAGCTTGCGCGCGTTCGGGTCGTCGCCGGCGATCAGGCCCATCGCGCCGCCGGGGCCGCTGAGCTTTTCGGTCGCGTTTTGCACGTTGCGCAGGCTGGCGTCGAGCGGGGAATCGGGGCCGGTCAGCGTGTTCAGGTTTTGCAGCAGGTCCTTGGCGGTGACGAGCAGCGGGGCGATCTGGGCGCTGACGTCGCCGACGAGCAGCGCGCGCGATTCGCCCGGCTTGAGCGGCGGGTCTTCGGGCACGCCGGTGTAGGCGCGCAGCCGGGCGCCGCCGACCACGCCGCGCTCTAACGTGAAGACGCTCGAGCTGCGCAGCCAGTGCGCGTCCTTGCGCGGCACGTCGACCAGCACGCGCGCCTTGCCGTCGGCGCCCAGCTCGATGCGCTGCACGCGCCCGATCGGAAAACCGGAGAAGGTCAGGTCCATGCCGACCGCCACGCCTTCGGAGTCGTCGACGACCAGCACCAGGCGCTGGGTCGCCTCGAAGGCGCCGCGCGCGTACATCAGGTACAGCGCCGCGCCGGCGATCAGGGCCACCATCAGCGCCAGCAGCAGGGCGGCCTTGAGTTCGGCGTTGCGCACCGGCGCGGCGGGCGGTAGCGGTGTGTCCGCCTGCGCGGGGGCGGGCGGCGGGGGCGGGCTGGGTTCGGTCATTGTCGGTGTTCGGTCGGTTAGTAGTAGTTGCCCATCAGCGAGGCGATCTCGATGAAGAGGATCGCGGCGAACAGGCGCACCATCTCGGCCAGGCCGGGCGTGGCGCCGGGCCGGGCGCGGGTCTGGGTCGAGTCTGCGCCGGCCCGGTAGGCGCCGGCGAGCGGAATCAGGGCCACCGCGAAGCTGAAGAAGAGGATTTTGAGCACCAGGATCAGCGTGACGGCGGGATTGAAGATGTGGCCGACCACCCGCGTGTAGCCGGGCAGCGCCCACGGCGTGAAGCCGTACAGGGTCAGGTAGGCCAGGATCAGCGCCAGCACGCAGCTGACGGCGGCCAGCATCCAGACCGCGAACACGCCGGCCAGCACGCGCGGGAAGTATTCGCGCCGCAACAGGTCGAGGCCGTGGCGCCGCAGGTCGTCGAGCGCGCCCTGCGCGCGCAGCTGGGCGAAGGCGAGGCCGTCGGGCAGCGTGCTGCGCAGCGCGACGAAGCCGGCCGCCGTCAGCGGGATCAGTTCGAGCACCAGCACGCGCACCACCATTTCGAGCGCGTAGCGCGAGAGGCCGTAGCTGAGCGCGGTGACCACGACGATGCGGATCAGGACCAGGCTGATCAACGCCGACAGCACCGCGAACCAGAGCAGGTTCGGCGTCGTGGCGAGCACCAGGTGGCGCGCCAGCGCCGGGCGGTTGTCGCGCCGGTAGCTCGACGGCGCCAGCGCCAGCGCGCCGATCAGGCCGGCGAACTGGAGCAGCCGCCACCAGCTGGCGAGCCAGGCGAAGGTGGCGCGCTGCAGGCGCCGCAGGGCGCCCGATGGGGTGGTGGCCGGGGAAATCATGCGAACATCTTAACATCGGCTCCGCGCGGAGCGGGCGCCGGCCGCTCCGGGCGCGGGCCGATTGCGCGCCCGGATGGATCAGGCGGTCTGCGCT
>JACMLV010000052.1 GCA_014379395.1 Burkholderiaceae bacterium | reverse complement strand
GTTCCGATGAGCCGTTTGCGTGCGCGCATCGCGGAACGCCTGGTGGAGTCCCAATCGACCAACGCAATCCTGACCACGTTCAATGAAGTCAACATGCAGCCGGTCATTGAGTTGCGCAACAAGTACAAGGACAAGTTCGAGAAAGAGCACGGCGTCAAGCTTGGCTTCATGTCGTTCTTCGTCAAGGCCGCCGTCGCCGCGCTGAAGAAGTACCCGGTCATCAACGCCTCGGTCGATGGCAACGACATCGTCTACCACGGCTACTTCGACATCGGTATCGCGGTCGGTTCGCCGCGCGGCCTGGTGGTGCCGATCATCCGTAACGCCGACCAGCTGTCGATCGCCGACATCGAAAAGAAAATCGGCGAATTCGGCGCCAAGGCCAAGGACGGCAAGCTGACGCTCGACGACCTGACCGGCGGTACCTTCTCGATCTCGAACGGCGGCACCTTCGGCTCCATGCTGTCGACCCCGATCATCAACCCGCCGCAATCGGCGATCCTGGGCGTGCACGCGACCAAGGACCGCGCCGTGGTCGAAAACGGCCAGATCGTGATCCGCCCGATGAACTACCTGGCGATGTCCTACGATCACCGCATCATCGACGGCCGCGAAGCCGTGCTCGGCCTGGTGACCATGAAGGAAGCGCTGGAAGATCCTGCGCGCCTGCTGCTCGACCTGTAATTTGGCGGTGAATCGGGCGCCCGGCGCCCGATTTCGGAAGTTCCCGATTCCCGCCGCGGCGGGAATCGTCGCATACGCCGCTGGCTATTTCATGTGGACCTGGTTCCAGAAAAAACAGATTGGAAAATTATGAGTAATACCGCACAACAATTCGACGTCGTCGTCATCGGCGCCGGCCCCGGCGGCTACATCGCCGCCATCCGCGCCGCCCAATTGGGCTTCAAAGTGGCCTGCGTCGACGACTCCGTCAACGCCAAGGGCGGTCCCGCACCAGGCGGCACCTGCACCAACGTCGGCTGCATCCCGTCGAAGGCGCTGCTGCAGTCGTCCGAGCACTTCGAGCACGCCAGCCACAGCTTCGCCGAGCACGGCATCGAAGTGTCGGGCCTGAAGCTGAACCTGCCGCAGATGATCAAGCGCAAGGACGACGTCGTGAAGCAAAACAACGACGGCATCCTGTACTTGCTCAAGAAAAACAAGATCACCTTCTTCCACGGCCGCGCCGCCTTCACCGGCGCCGCCACGGCCGACGGCTATCCGTTCGAGGTCACCGGCCAGAGCGCCGCGACCTTGACCGCCAAGCACGTCATCATCGCCACCGGCTCGACCCCGCGCGCGCTGCCGAACGTGCCGTTCGACGAGAAGCAGATCCTGTCGAACACCGGCGCCCTGGCGCTGTCGGCCGTGCCGGCCAAGCTGGGCGTGATCGGCGCCGGCGTGATCGGCCTGGAGATGGGCAGCGTCTGGCGCCGCCTCGGCTCCAAGGTCACCGTGCTGGAAGGCCTGCCGACCCTGTTGGGCGGCATCGACGAGCAGATCGCCAAGGAAGCCGGCAAGCTGTTCGCCAAGCAGGGCCTGAACATCAGCTTGGGCGTGCAGATCGGCAAGATCAGCGCCGGCAAGAAGGGCGTCTCGGTCGACTTCGTCGACGCCAAGGGCGAGAAGCACAGCGAGTTGTTCGACAAGCTGATCGTCTCGATCGGCCGCAACGCCAACACCAACGGCCTGGGCGCCGACAAGGCCGGCCTGCAGATCGACGAGCGCGGTTGCATCGTGGTCGACGGCGACTGCAAGACCAACCTGCCGAACGTGTGGGCGGTGGGCGACGTCGTGCGCGGCCCGATGCTGGCGCACAAGGCGGAAGAAGAGGGCGTCGCGGTCGCCGAGCGCATCGCCGGCCAGCACGGCCACGTCAACTTCAACACCCTGCCGGGCGTCATCTACACCTCGCCGGAAATCGCCTTCGTCGGCAAGAGCGAGCAGCAGCTCAAAGCGGACGGCGTCGCCTACAAGGCCGGCGTGTTCCCGTTCCTGGCCAACGGCCGCGCGCGCGCGCTGGGCGACACCTCGGGCATGGTCAAGTTCCTGGCCGACGCGACCACCGACGAGATCCTCGGCGTGCACATCATCGGGCCGATGGCGTCCGAGCTGATCGCCGAGGCGGTCGTGGCGATGGAATTCAAGGCCTCGGCCGAAGACATCGCGCGCATCTGCCACGCCCACCCGTCGCTGTCCGAGTCGACCAAGGAAGCCGCGCTGGCCGTTGACAAGCGCACCTTGAACTTCTAAGACCGTTTCAACCGCCGGGCGGAGCTTCGCCCGGCGCGCGTCACCGCAATCGCTATCAATCGACGGCCGGCCATGAGCCGGCCGTCGCGCACTCGCCCGTCCACGCGCACAGCCTGGCGGGCGCGCTGCCCTATGGAGTCCGAAATGAATGTAGAAGAGTTTTACCAGCGCACCCTGGAGCAGCGCGACTTCAAGGTCGACCCGGCCCAGCGCCGCGCCATCGACCGGCTGCAGCGCGGCTTCGACGAGTGGGTCGCCTACAAGGGCCGCCGCTCGAACGGCATCAAGCGCCTGATCAACCGGCCCGAGGTGCCGCGCGGCGTCTACATGTGGGGCGGGGTGGGGCGCGGCAAATCGTTTTTGATGGACAGTTTTTACTCGGTGGTGCCGGTGGTGCGCAAGACCCGCATCCACTTCCACGAATTCATGCGCGACGTGCACCGCCAGCTCGATGAACTCAAGGGCGTGGCCAATCCGCTCGACGAGGTGGCGCGCCAGATCGCCAAGAAATACCGCCTGATCTGCTTCGACGAATTCCACGTCTCCGACATCGCCGACGCGATGATCTTGTATAACCTGCTGACCGGGCTGTTCGCCAACGGCGTGTCCTTCATCATGACCTCGAACTACGACCCGGACCTGCTGTATCCGGACGGCCTGCACCGCGACCGCATGCTGCCGACCATCGCGCTGCTCAAGGACAAGCTCGACGTGATGAACGTCGACGCCGGCGTCGACTACCGCGGCCGCGCGCTCGAGCAGGTCGAGTCGTACTACACGCCGCTCGGCGCGGCCTCCGACCGCAGCCTGCGGCACGCCTACGCCAGCGTGGCGGCGATGGCCGACGAGGACCCGCACATCATGATCGAGAACCGCGAGATCCGCTGCCTGCGGCGCGCCGGCGGCATCATCTGGTTCGATTTCGCCACCCTGTGCGGCGGGCCGCGCTCCCAGAACGACTACCTGGAAATCGCCAGCCAGTTCCATACGGTGGTGTTGTCGGCGGTGCCGGCCATGTCGGCCGCGATGTCGTCCGAGGCGCGCCGTTTCACCTGGCTGATCGACGTGTTTTACGACCAGGGCGTCAAGCTGCTGATGTCGGCCGAAGTGGCGCCCGAACTGTTGTATACGACCGGCACGCTGTCGAATGAATTCCACCGCACCGTCTCGCGCATCGTCGAAATGCAGTCGCGCGAGTACATGGAAAAAAAGCAGCGCGGCGCCGCCGAGGCGCTGGCTTGATGGATACTGGAGCCATGATGAAAATTTCAACCTGCACGAGCGCGCTCGCGGCCGCGCTGACGCTGACGCTGGCCGGTTGCGCGGCGCCGCCGACGGCGCCC
>JACMLV010000481.1 GCA_014379395.1 Burkholderiaceae bacterium | reverse complement strand
TTGACTTTCTTCGCCGTGCGCCGACTTTTTTGCATACTGTTGCTGATCTGCCTACCTCTGCAAAGCTTTGCTTCGCAGGTTGCCGGGCTGCGGTCGTCTGCATTGGCTGGGGTGCCCCATGAAATTGAACATTCGGAAGATTTGCATCATCATGAGGATGATGGTTCGATCCACTACGACAATTCGGACGAATCCATTGCGCATGCTGACGAGCACTCGGCGGCAACGCAGCTTCCCTTGCTAAACCCTGCCGCCATGCTGTTCAGCGTGTCGCCGGCCTCGCTCGCCGAGTATCCTGATCCGGCGTCCTACATACCCAACCCCTGCTTGGACGATCCCCAACGTCCGCCTTCATTCGCCCCCGGCCTCGCTGCCGGGGGATAAACGCACCAGCTTCGTTCAGTCGGCATAGCTTTGCTATGCGCGTGCGCTTACCCCTTGTGAACATCTTTGTCACTTGTTGGAGTAATCATGCACGTCACTCGACTGCGCGCGCTGTTGATTAGCGCTGTTTTTATAATGCCCTTGGCCGCCGGTGGCGCACCAGCGGCTCCCGTCACTCTGCATGCTCTGGTCGAACAGGCTTGGTTGCGTTCACCCTCATTGCGCGGCACCGCCGCCCGTCAGGGGGAAGTTGACGCCGCGCGAGCTTTGTCAGGTTCTTGGGTCGCCGGCCAACCGGTACTGGGCTTATCGCAGCGCAGCGACCGCTGGAGTGGCCAGAGTGGCGTGCGTGAGTCGGAAGTGAGCATGTCCGCTCCCTTCTGGACGCCTAGGCAGCGCAACGCCCGCCGTGACCTGGCCGAGCATTCGGCAACCGAACTGCAGGCCCAGGTCCGCAAGGTGCGTCTGGACATTGCTGGCGAGGTCCGGGCAAGGTTGTGGGACGTGGCGACAGCGCAAGCGCTACGGGAAGAAAAAGAAGACCATCTTCACCACATCGAGGAGCTTGCCGACGAGGTCCGGCGCCGCGTGGCAGCCGGCGAACTGGCGCGGGTCGACGCATTGCTGGCAGATCAGGAAGTACAGGCCGCGCGCATTGCTGTTGAACAAACTAGGGCAGAGGCTAATGCACGCCTTTCCAAACTGCGGATTTTAGCCGGCCCCCTCGGCGCCCTGCCGCTCGAACCTGAGCCGCTTGCCGCCGCCGATACCGAAAACCCGCGCTTGCAGGCGGCCCGGGCGACACAAATCCGGGCCGAAGCCGCGCTTCGGCTCGCCCAGGCCAGCCGGAGCGCTCCACCCACGCTCGCGTTGTCCCTGCGCCAGGAACCCGACCCCCTGTCTGGACCTGAGCGTTCCGTGAGCTTGTCCCTTCAGGTGCCCATCGGTAGCGCCGGTCGCAATCGTCCAGTCGAGGCGCAGGCGCAGACACAGATAGCGGTGGCCGCGGCAGAAGCCCAGCAGACTGAAGAAATCACCCAGGCCGAGTTGGACTCGGCACGGGTCCAGCTCGAACACGCACGTGCGGCGCTGAGCGCATCCGGAGCCAGAGTCAGTTCGATGCGTGAGCACGAGCAGTTGATCGAAAAGGCGTTCCGGCTGGGCGAACGCGGGCTGGCGGATCTGCTGCGTTCGCGCGCGCTGGCCCATGAAGCCCAGGTTGCGCGACGCCAACAGGAGGTGGCGCTCGGCAGGGCGCACGCTCAATTCAACCAGGCATCGGGAGTATTGCCATGAGATTCTTTGGATTCATTATTGTTGCGCTATCGCTGATGGTGGGCGCTTTCGCCGCACCTGGGGCCCACGGCCCAAACGGCGAGCATCTGGACGGCCAGGCCAGTGCCGGCCCCGCCGGCAGCGTCCCGCGCGTCGAAACGTTCAGCGAAATGTTCGAGCTGGTAGGCCAGCTATCGGGCGGCGAGTTCTCCGTCATGATCGACCGTTACGAGACGAACGAACCGGTTTTGAACGGGAAACTGGAAGTGCAGTACAAGGGGCTGACAGCGCTCGCGAAATTCCACGCCGACATGGGCGACTATGCGATCGACGATGAGAAGCTGCTGAAGGCCTTATCGGCGCCAGGCAAGCACGCGCTTCTGTTTACTTTTATAGCGGGCGAGGATAGTGACTTGCTTGAGGGGACCCTTGAAGTAAAGGCCGGTGCCGGAGACGAACACCACCACACCCCCTACTGGCAATGGGCCGCACTTATCGCGATGACCGCTACCGCGGCGATCGCTCTAGTTTTCTTCTTTCGCCGCCGCGGCCGGAACGGCACACCATGAAAAAATTCACGTTTAGCTTTATCGGAGCACTGGCTATGCTGTGCGCCACTGTACCGGCCCAAGCGTCGCCCGGGGCACACGGCCCCAACGGCGAACATCTCGACGGGCAAGTCGTTTCGCCAGGCTCCGCCCTGGCCCGGCTGCCTGACGGCAGTGTCAACGTCCCCAAGCTGGCGCAGCGGCGCATGACCATTCGCACACTGATGGCGCAGGAGTCCGACGTACCGCAGACTGTGGAACTCAACGGGCGCACCAGCATTGATCCCAACGCTGGCGGAAGGGTGCAGGCGCCGTTCGCCGGGCGCATCGAAGGCGGCCCATCGGGCATTCCAACGGCGGGCACTGCGGTACGCATGGGCCAGGTGCTGGTTGTGCTGCGGCCTGTGGCGGCTGCTTCTGAACGAGGCAACCAGCAGGCGCAGTTGGCCGAAGCGCGCGCCAATCGCACCTTGCTCGAACAACGGGTCAAGCGCCTCGTGTCTCTTGAGGGGACTGTCCCCGCGAAGGATATCGACGCGGCAAGGGCAGAACTTGCCGCCACGGTGGGCAGGGAACGCGCCGTCGCCAACGCCGTGAACGGGCGCGAGGAAATCGTCGCGTCCGCAAGCGGGGTCATCGCCAGCGCAAATGTGCTCAATGGGCAAATAGTCGAAGCACGCGATGTCCTTTTCGAGATCGTCGATCCTGACCGCATGATGGTGGAGGCACAAGTGACTGATCCACAGATTGCTGGCAGCATTGTCGGCGCCCACCTGGCGGGTTTGCCGGGCGTCGAACTCACTGTCGCGGGACTGAACCGCCGCCTGCGCGACGGCGCTCTGCCGGTGACCTTCCGGGCCAAGGGCAAGGCGCTACCGATGGCGATAGGCCAGCCGGTAACAGTCATAGCAAGATTGCAGTCGAGCGTGCGCGGGGTAGCCTTGCCGGCGGAAGCGCTGGCGCGCAACCCTGCGAATCAGACGATTGTCTGGATCAAGTCTGGTGCACAGCGGTTCATCGCTCAGCCAGTCGAAGCGAAGACGCTCAATGCCAGCTCTGTGCTCGTGACTAAGGGTTTGAGCGGCGATAACCGCGTTGTCGTCTCCGGCGCTTCCCTGATCAACCAGATCCGGTAGCCGCCCATGTTCAATTCCATAGTCCGATTCAGCCTTCGCAACCGGCTATTTGTCTTGGTTGGCGCGTTCTTACTCATGCTGTTCGGGGCGCTGACCGCGATGCGTACCCCCGTGGACGTTTTTCCCGACCTGAACAAGCCCGTTGTCACAGTCCTGACCGAAGCCGGCGGCATGGCGCCCGAGGAAGTCGAGCAGATTGTCACCTTTCCGATTGAAACGGCCTTGAATGGCATGCCCGGGGTAACCCGGGTGCGCTCCGTGTCCGGCGTCGGCCTGTCGATCGTGTATGCGGAATTCGAATGGGGCACCGATGTGTACCGCAACCGCCAGCTGGTCGCCGAGCGCATGGCGCTCGTGAAGGAGCAGCTGCCGGCCGCGATTTCACCGGCCATGGGTCCGGTGTCCTCCATCATGGGCGAGATCATGCTGATCGCGCTGCCGATCGACGTGCAAACGACCGACCCAATGAAGGCGCGCGAATACGCCGACTTCGTCCTGCGCCCGCGGCTGCTATCCATCCCCGGCATCTCGCAGGTCATCCCCATCGGCGGCGAAGTGCGCCAGCTCCGGGTCGAGCCCGACCCGGCGCGCATGGCGCAGTACGGCGTGACGCTGGACCAGCTGACGCAGGCGCTGCGCTCGTTCGCATCGAACACTTCTGGCGGATTCATCGACCTGAACAGCCGCGAATACCTGATACGCAACTTGGCGCGCACCAACCGCCTGGAGGATCTGCAAGGCTTGCCGCTGGCCTACCGCAACGGCATCCCGCTGCTGCTATCCCAGGTCGCCAATGTGCGCTTCGCACCCGCTTTCAAGCGGGGCGACGCGGGATTGAACGGGCTGCCGGCGGTGATTGTCAGCGTGCAAAAGCAGCCGGCCGGCGACACTGTCCGCCTGACGCGCGATATCGAAACGGCGCTTTCCGAACTGAAGCGGGGACTGCCGGCGGGA
The DNA here is from genome assembly GCA_014379395.1 of Burkholderiaceae bacterium. Lineage (GTDB taxonomy): Bacteria > Pseudomonadota > Gammaproteobacteria > Burkholderiales > Burkholderiaceae_D > Janthinobacterium. Next base: position 2,966 of record JACMLV010000481.1, on the reverse strand, counting down.
ATCGCCCAACCGGTCGTGCTGTTCCGGCAAGCGACGTTTATCGACAATTCAATCGGCAACGTCGCCGAAGCGTTGCGCGATGGCGCGATCCTGGTTGCGATCATCCTGTTCGCGTTCCTGCTGAGCGCCAGGACGACCCTGATCTCGCTCGTCGCCATCCCGCTCTCCCTCGCCGTCACCGCGCTGGCCTTCAAACTGCTGGACCAGTCGATCAATGTCATGACCCTGGGTGGGCTTGCCATCGCCATTGGCGAGCTGGTCGACGACGCCGTGGTCGACGTGGAAAATATCGTGCGCCGGCTCAAACAGCGCGCGCCGGATGTTTCGGTGCTGGAAGTTATCTGGCGCGCGTCGGTTGAGGTGCGCTCCGGCATCGTCTACGCGACCGTGATCGTGGTGTTGGTATTTGTTCCCTTGTTCGCGCTGCCCGGCATCGAGGGCCGCCTGTTCGCGCCACTGGGCATCGCTTACATCGCCTCGATCCTGGCCTCGATGCTGGTATCGATGACGGTCACCCCGGTTCTGTCCTACTACCTGCTGCCCCGGATGAAGCGGCTAAAGCACGACGACAGCCCGATCGTGCGGCGCATCAAACAGTGGGACGCGATCGTGCTCGCCTGGTCCTTCCCGCGCATGAACGCGATCCTCTCGGTCGCGCTGATCGCCGTGCTGCTCGCCCTGGCATCGGTGCCCTTCTTCCCCCGCGCGTTTCTGCCCGCCTTCAACGAAGGGTCGCTGGTCATGGGCATGACCTTCACGCCGGGCACGTCGCTGGCCGAGGCGAACCGGATGGGCGCGCTGGCGGAGACCCTGATCGGCCAAGTGCCGGAGGTGACCAAGGTGGGGCGGCGCACCGGCCGCGCGGAGCTCGACGAGCATGCCGAGGGCGTGCACTCGTCCGAGATCGATGTCGACCTCAAGGTATCGGCGCGCAGCCGCGAACAGATCATGGCGCATATCCGCAATCAGCTGGCCTCGATCCCGGCGTCGGTCGCGATCGGACAGCCGATCTCGCACCGCCTCGACCATCTTCTGTCGGGTGTGCGCGCCCAGATCGCGCTCAAGATCTATGGCGATGATATCGACACCTTGCGCGGCCTGGCCGAAGACTTGCGCGGGCGCCTGGGCGCGGTCCCGGGCCTGGTCGACCTGTCGGTGGAGCGGCAGGTGTTGATCCCGCAGATCAAGGTGCGGATCGACTACCGCAAGGCAGCGCAATACGGCTTGGCCGGCGGCCAGGTCGTCTCGGCTTTGCAAGCGCTGAGCGAGGGCACGACGGTGACCCAGGTCATCGATGGCGCGCGCCGCTTTGAACTGGTGGTCCGTCTTGCCGACGGCAGCCGCAGTCCGCAGGACCTGGCCCGCGTCATGATCGATAGTCCGGCCGGACGCGTTGCGCTCTCATCGATTGCCACAGTCGAGGAAGGGGACGGGCCCAACCAGATCGGACGCGAAAATAGCCGCCGCCGCATCGTCGTGTACGCCAACACCGATGGTTCCAACATGTCGCGCGTGATAGACGACGTGCGCCGGGAGGTGGCCGCCGGGGCGCTGCCGGGCGGATACTTTATCAGTATCGAAGGACAGTTCCAGGCTCAGGAGCAGTCCCAGCGCCTAATCCTGCTCCTGTCCGCAAGTTCACTGCTGCTGATCTTCCTGGTGCTGTACTCACGCTACCGGTCGTCGACCTTGGCGCTTGTCATCATGGGCAACATTCCGTTGGCGCTAGTGGGCAGCGTCATCGCCATGTGGATCGCCGGCGTTTCGCTGTCGGTGGCTTCCATGGTCGGGTTTATTACACTGGCTGGCATAGCCATGCGCAACGGCATCCTGAAGGTCAGCCACTACATCAATCTGTGCAAATTCGAGGGCGAGCAGTTCGGCTGGCCCATGATTGTGCGTGGCTCGCTTGAAAGATTGACGCCGGTGATCATGACTGCGCTCGTGGCAGCGTTCGCGCTGGCGCCACTGCTGATGGCGGCCGACGCACCAGGCAAAGAAATACTCCATCCAGTTGCGGTGGTGATCTTCGGTGGATTGATCAGCTCGACGATTCTTGATTCCTTGTTGACACCATTGCTGTTCTACCGGGTCGGGCGCGCCCCACTGGAGCGCCTGGTCGCGCTGGACGAAAAGGATAGTTTTTAGGCTGTTTTACGGGTGAAGTGGCGGCCCCCCATCATGCCGCCACATTTTTTGGAGATTCAAATGAAAAAACTCATCGCTCTCACCGCCATCGCCGTCGGCATGGCAATGTCGGGCCAGGCCCTGGCCCATGGCGCCACGCCAAAACATGGTGGCGTGGTGCACAACGCCGGCGACCTGTCCTTTGAACTGGTCGGCAAGGACGGCAAGGCCGTTATCTACGTCGATGATCATGGCGCGGAACTTCCGACCGCCGGCGCCACCGGCACCCTGACCGTGCTGTCTGGCGGAAAAAAGAGCGAGGCTTTGCTCGAACCAACCGGTACGAATGCCTTGACCTCAAAAACTGAAGTCAAGCTTGCGCGCGGCGCCAAGGCCGTGGCTTCGATCACATTGCCCGGCAAAGAAGCGATCAGCGTCCGGTTTTCGCATAAGTAATCGAGAAGAACTTCGGGTTTTTCGTCGAAGTCACCGCACAAAAGGGCGGTCGGCGACCTCCTTCACCGAGCCATAGGCCGATCCGCGCCAGCCTCCCATTCCCAAAAAAACGGGGCGGATCCGACAGATCCGCCCCGCTCCGCTCCAACCATCGAGCCGCCGATCAGCTCAGCGTTTCAAGCCGGATCTTGGTGACGTTGCCTTCCACCGTCGCCAGCGCTTCCATCTTGGCGATGGCGGCGACGATGTTCTTCTCCTGGGTCTGGTGCGTCAGGATGATGACGTCGGCGCGGGTCTCGCCCTCGGCCGGCTCTTTTTGCAGCATGGCGTCGATCGAGATGGTGCCGTCGGCCAGGATGCGGGTCAGGTCGGCCAGCACGCCC
>JACMLV010000480.1 GCA_014379395.1 Burkholderiaceae bacterium | reverse complement strand
TAGCTGTTACCGAAGGGAAATCATGTCCATCTCCACCGCCATCAGTTCCGGCCTGTCCGGCATGCAATCGAGCCAGCGCGCGCTCGACGTCTCCGCGCGCAACATCGCCAACGAGTCGCTGCAATCGATCGCCGCCCCGGCCTCGAACACGCCCGCAGCGGCCGGCACCAGCGTGACGCTGTCGGCGCAGGGACTGGCCCTGGCCGGCAACAGCGGCGGCGGCGATCTGGCCACCGACATGGTCAACGCGCTGGTCTATAAAAACGCCTTCCAGCTGTCGGCCAAGGTGGTGCAGGCCGGCGACGCCACGCTCGGCAGCCTGCTCGACATCCGCGCCTAAATCCCGCAAAACGCCCCGCCCGCAGCCCCTGTCGGGCCGGCGCAACAGCCCCTTGAAACGGGCGCTAAAGATTGACAGTCGAGCCGCCCTGACATATATTTCACGGTCTTGATCGGGAGAGGGCAGACCCGCGCTGCCGCCGAAGGGGCATTACCCAAAAACTCTCAGGCAAAAGGACCGATCAAGGGACCGTTGGCGTATTTGCGCCATACGGCTCAACTCTGGAGAGCGATGCGCGGCCACGGGCCGACGATCCACCGAAGGGGCGCACGGGATTCATCCCGTAATCTCTCAGGTACCAAGGACAGAGGGGTCTGCGATCGAATGCGGAAAAAGCTGCCACAGCTCTTCCCTGCTCGTTCCGTTAACCCTTTCAACATTGGCCCAGAGGATTTCATGACGCTCCAAGCGACCCCACTCAATCACGCCCACCGTGCCGCAGGCGCCCGCATGGTCGATTTCGGCGGCTGGGACATGCCCGTCAACTACGGTTCGCAGATCGAGGAACACCATATCGTGCGCAGCGACGCCGGCATGTTCGACGTCTCCCACATGTGCGTGGTCGACATCGAGGGCGCCAACGTGCGCGCCTTCCTGCGCGGCTTGGTCGCCAACAACGTCGACAAGCTGCAAGCGCCGGGCAAGGCCCTGTACTCCTGCATGCTGAATCAGCAAGGCTTCGTGATCGACGACCTGATCATCTACTTCATGAACGAATCGTGGTTCCGCCTGGTCGTCAACGCCGGCACCGCGCAAAAAGACGTGGCCTGGATGCGCGCCCAGAACGAGGCCGGCCAGCACGGCTTGAGCATCACCGAGCGCCGCGACGGCGCCAACCCGATGGCCCTGATCGCCGTGCAAGGCCCGAACGCGCGCGCCAAGGTGTGGGAAGTGCTGCCGGAGGCCAAGGCCGCATCAAGCGAGATCAAGCCCTTCAACGCCGTCGTCGTCAAGGACACCAAGTTCGGCGAAGTGATGGTGGCGCGCACCGGCTACACCGGCGAGGACGGCTTCGAGATCGGCTTCCCGGCGGGCCAGGCAGAAGCGGTTTGGAACGCCCTCTTGGCCGTCGGCGTCAAGCCGGCCGGCCTCGGCGCGCGCGACACGTTGCGCCTGGAGGCGGGCATGAACCTGTACGGCCAGGACATGGACGAGAGCGTCAACCCGCTCGACGCCGGCCTGGCCTGGACCATCGACCTGGTCAGCGAGCGCGACTTCATCGGCAAGGCGGCCCTGCTGCAAATGGGCCAGCGCGCCCAGTTCCTCGGCCTGATCCTGCGCGAAAAAGGCGGCGTGCTGCGCGCCCATCAAAAAGTGATCGTGGCCGGCAGCGATAGCGTCGGCGAAATCACCAGCGGCACCTTCAGCCCGACCATGCAACAAGCCATCGCGCTGGCACGCCTGCCGCTCGGCGTGGCCGTCGGCGACACCGTGCACGTGGAAATCCGCGACAAGAAGCTTGCCGCCAGCGTCGTCAAGCTGCCGTTCGTGCGCAACGGCAAAATCCTCGCCGCCTGAATTGAACACCAATAACAACCTACTCTGGAGCCTTACATGAACATTCCCGCAGACCTGAAGTACACCGCCTCCCACGAATGGGCGCGCCGCGAAGCTGACGGCACCATCACCGTCGGCATCACCGAATACGCACAAGACGCGCTGGGCGACATCGTCTTCGTCGAATTGCCGAAAGTAGGCAACACCTACGCCGCCGGCGACGACGCCGCCGTGGTTGAATCGGTCAAGGCCGCCAGCGACATCTACGCCCCGGTCTCGGGCGAAGTCGTCGCCGTCAACGAGCCGGTCGCCGACGCGCCGGAATCGATCAACGCCGACGCCTTCGGCGCCTGGCTGTTCAAGATCAAGCCGAGCGACGCCGGCTTCGACGGCCTGCTCGACGCCGCCGCCTACGGCAAGACCACGGCCGAATAACAGCCGCAAGCGTGTCCGGGCCGCCACGCGCGGCCCGGACACGCCTTTTGCACCGACCGCGGCGCCATGCCGCGTCCCAGCCCCTTATTGCCCCCGACACCATGACCCGCTCCAGCCTGACCCAACTTGAAGCCCGCGACGCCTTCATCGCCCGCCACATCGGCCCTTCCGACTCCGAACAGGAGGCGATGCTCTCGACCCTCGGCTACGCCACGCGCGCGGCGCTGATCGACGCCATCGTGCCGGCCAACATCCGCCGCCAGGGCGCCCTGCCGCTCGGCCAGTACAGCGCGCCGATGCCGGAACAAGAGGCGCTGGCCAAGCTCAAGGCGCTGGCGTCGCAAAACAAGGTGCTCAAATCGGTCATCGGCCAGGGCTACTACAACACCCACACGCCGGGCGTCATCCTGCGCAACATCTTCGAAAACCCGGCCTGGTACACCGCCTACACGCCGTATCAGCCGGAAATCTCGCAAGGCCGCCTGGAAGCGATCCTGAACTTCCAGCACATGATCACCGACCTGACCGGCATGGGCATCGCCAACGCCTCGATGCTCGACGAGGGCAGCGCCGCCGCCGAGGCGATGACGCTGATCCAGCGCGTCGGCAAGTCCAAATCCAACCTGTTCTACGTGGCCGACGACGTGCTGCCGCAAACGCGCGAAGTGATCGAGACGCGCGCCAAGCCGCTCGGCATCGAGGTGCGCGGTTTTAATCCGGCCGAAGCCGGCGCCCTGAGCGGCGCCTTCGGCGTGCTGCTGCAATACCCGGGCGTCGATGGCGCCGTGCGCGACTACCGCACCGCCGTCGAACAACTGCACGTCAACGGCGCGATGGTGATCGTGGCCGCCGACCTGCTGGCCTTGACCATGCTCACGCCGCCGGGCGAATGGGGCGCCGACGTGGTCGTCGGCAACAGCCAGCGCTTCGGCGTGCCGCTCGGCTTCGGCGGCCCGCACGCCGGCTACCTGGCCACCAAGGACGAATACAAGCGCAGCATGTCGGGCCGCCTGGTCGGCGTCACCGTCGACGCGCAGGGCAAGCAAGCCTACCGCCTGGCGCTGCAAACGCGCGAGCAGCACATCCGCCGCGAAAAGGCGACCTCGAACATCTGCACCGCGCAAGTGCTGCTGGCCGTGATGGCCTCGATGTACGCGGTCTACCACGGCCCGGCCGGCCTGCTGCGAATCGCCGGCCGCGTGCACCGCTACACCGGCCTGCTGGCCGCCAGCCTGCGCCAGCTCGGCTACGGCATCGCCAACGAGACCTTCTTCGACACCCTGACGATCCGCTGCGACAACGCCGAACAGCTGCACGAGAACGCCGTGGCGGCCGGCGTCAACCTGCGCCGCATCGATAGCGCGCACGTCGGCGTCTCGCTCGACGAAACCACCACCCGCGACGACCTGTCGGTGCTGTGGCACATCTTCACCAATGGCGTCGCCAAGCCGGCGCCGGACTTCGCCGCGCTCGACGCGGACATCGCCGACGCCTTCCCGGCCGCGCTCAAGCGCAGCAGCGCCTACCTGACCCACCCGGTCTTCAACCGCTACCACGCCGAGCACGAAATGCTGCGCTACCTGCGCAGCCTGGCCGACAAGGACCTGGCGCTCGACCGCACCATGATCCCGCTCGGCTCGTGCACCATGAAGCTCAACGCGACCAGCGAAATGATCCCGGTCACCTGGCCCGAGTTCTCCAACATCCACCCTTTGGTGCCGCAAGAGCAAAGCGTCGGCTACCGCGCCATGGCCGCCCAGCTCGAAGAAATGCTGTGCGCGCTGACCGGTTACGCCGCCGTCTCGCTGCAGCCGAACGCCGGCTCGCAGGGCGAGTACGCCGGCCTGCTGGTGATCCAGGCCTACCACGCGTCGCGCGGCGAAGGCCAGCGCAACATCTGCCTGATCCCGTCGTCGGCGCACGGCACCAACCCGGCCTCGGCCGCGATGGCCGGCATGAAGGTCGTCGTCACCGCCTGCGACGCGAACGGCAACGTCGACCTGGCCGACCTGAAGGCCAAGGCCGAACAGCACAGCGCCAACCTGGCCTGCGTGATGATCACCTACCCGTCGACCCACGGCGTGTTCGAGGATGGCATCGACGAACTGTGCCAGATCGTCCACTCGCACGGCGGCCAGGTCTACATCGACGGCGCCAACATGAACGCGCTGGTCGGCGTGGCCGCGCCGGGCAGCTTCGGCGGCGACGTCAGCCACCTGAACCTGCATAAAACCTTCTGCATCCCGCACGGCGGCGGCGGCCCCGGCGTCGGTCCGATCGGCGTCGGCGCGCACCTGGCCAAATTCCTGCCGAACCAGCTCTCGAGCGGCTACCAGCGCGACGCGGCCGGCATCGGCGCGGTCAGCGCGGCGGCGTTCGGCTCGGCCAGCATCTTGCCGATCTCGTGGATGTACATCGCCATGATGGGCGCCGAAGGCCTGACGGCCGCCACCGAAACGGCGATCCTGGCGGCCAACTACGTCGCGCGCCGCCTGGCGCCGCACTACCCGGTGCTGTACTCGGGCCACGACGGCCTGGTCGCGCACGAGTGCATCCTCGACCTGCGCCCGTTGACCGACGCCTCCGGCATCAGCAACGAGGACGTCGCCAAGCGCCTGATGGACTTCGGCTTCCACGCCCCGACCATGAGCTTCCCGGTGCCGGGCACCCTGATGATCGAGCCGACCGAAAGCGAATCGAAGGAGGAATTGGACCGCTTCATCGAGGCGATGATCGTCATCCGCGGCGAGATCGAGAAGGTGAAAAACGGCGAATACGACCACGACGACAACCCGCTCAAGGGCGCGCCGCACACCGCCGAAGTGCTGACGGCCGACGTCTGGGATCGCAAGTACAGCCGCGAAGTGGCGGCCTTCCCGGTCGCCTCGCTGCGCCAGCGCAAGTACTGGCCGCCGGTCGGCCGCGCCGACAACGTGTACGGCGACCGCAACCTGTTCTGCGGCTGTCCGCCGGTTGCCGACTACGAGTAAGCGAGGTGGTTGATGGCGGCCTGAATCCGATTCAGGCTGTCTCGGCGACAACAAAAACGCAGGCAGGCCGCCAAGCCCGACCTGCGTTTTTTTGTGCGAATTTCGCTATGAGCTTTGCTCAGTTTTTAACTATTTTTTCGACCTATACCGCCGGCTGGAACACTCGGATGCGCGGTGCGATTTTGTCTTGCGAAGTTCTAACCGCCATCCGCAAATCGTATTCGCTTTGCAGGTTCAGCCAGTAGCGCGCTTCCATATTAAAAAATATACCCAAGCGCAGGGCCGTATCGGCGCTAATCGGGCGTTTGCCATTCACAATGTCGCTAATCCGGCTCGGCGGCACATCGATATCCGCAGCCAATTTCTGGCCGGTGATGCCAAGCGGCTTCATGAATTCTTCAAGAAGAATTTCGCCGGGATGTATCTCATCAAGCAAATCTGTCATTCTCACCCTCGCCAGTTCTCTCAGTGGTAATCCACGATCTCTACATCATGCGGGCCATCCAACTCCCATTTGAAACACACTCTCCATTGGTCATTGATTCGGATGCTGTACTGCCCTTTCCGATCGCCCTTCAATGCCTCCAACTGATTCCCGGGAGGAATGCGCAAGCTTTTTAGCTCACCCGCCGCATGCAATTGGAGCAATTTTCTCCGTGCAACGCGTTCAATACTTCTGAACCGGGCCACAACGCGGCTATTGAAAAGCGCGCAGGTATCGGCGCAAGCGAATGAACGAATCATGCCTTATATTATTCCTTATTTTGGATTCCGCAAAACAGAATTCCGCCGTCAACTCTTCTGCATTTTCCCCCATTCCAGCCGCCGCAACCGCCGCCGCGCAAAGCTGCTGGTCGACAGCAAGCCGCCCCGTCATGTGCACGCCGGCGAAATAGCCGCATCCGCGACAAGGCAACACTGTACTTTTCCTTTATGCAATGCCACTATATCGGACTGATCGAATTACCCCCGTAGAAACGTTGAGAGTTCCGGCTCGTAGCGGCTTTCACCAGACTGGAACTAAGGCATGACAGGTAGGAGTGGCACTTTGCAAACCGATAGCCCGGCCGGCGGCGCCACGCCGCCACCGCGCCGCGCGATCGCCCTTGCCGCCGCCCTCACCTTGCTGCTGTCCGGACGCGGCGCGCTGGCCGACGACGCGGCCGCATCCACCCGGCCCGACCTGACCGCCCTGCCCTTCGAGCAGTTGCTGGCGATGGAGGTCTACAGCGCCTCGCGCTTCATGCAGAAGTCGATCCAGGCGCCGTCGGCGGTGACGGTGATCGGCGCGGCCGAGATCCGCGACTTCGGCTGGCGCACCCTGGCCGACGTGATGCGCAGCGTGCGCGGCCTGTACGTCAGCTACGACCGCAACTACAGCTACCTCGGCGCGCGCAGCTTCCTGCGTCCGGGCGACTACAACACCCGCTTCCTGCTGCAGATCGACGGCAAGCGCATCAACGATCCGGTCTACGACCAGGCCCCGGTCGGCGGCGAGTTCCCGCTCGACCTGGAGCTGATCGAGCGCATCGAATACGTGCCCGGGCCGGGCTCCTCGATCTACGGCGCGAACGCGTTTTTCGGCGTCATCAACGTCATCACCAAGCGCCCGCAGGAACTCGCCGGCGCCCGGGCCCGCGTCGAGGCCGGCCAGTTCGGCGCGCGCAAGGGCGCCGCCAGCTACGCCGGCAGCGACGGCCAGGGCAACGAGTGGCTGCTGGCGGCGAGCCGCTACAAGAGCGACGGCCAGGACCAGTACTACGCCGAATTCGACAACCCGGCGCAAAACCACGGCGTGGCGCGCCGGCTCGACTACGAATCCGGCCAGCGCCTGTTCGTCAAGGGCGCCAGCGGGCCGTTCAGCGTGTCGCTGCTGCGCGCCGAGCGCGACAAGGGCATGCCGACCGCCTCCTTCGGCCAGGCCTTCAACGACCCGCGCTCGCACACGCTCGACACGCAAACCTATCTCGACTTGGGCTACCGCACCGCGCTGGCCTCGGGCACGGAGCTGAACAGCCGGCTCTACTGGGGCAGTTACGACTCGAGCGGCGACTATGTCAACGACGTGCCCGGCCTGAGCGTCGACCACGACGGCAGCCGCGGGCGCTGGTGGGGCCTGGACGTGAACACGGTGAGCACGCCGGCGCCCGGCCACAAGCTCGTCGCCGGCGCCGAATACCAGCGCGATTACCGCATGACGCAATTTAGCTACGACGTCGCGCCCTACCAGCCCTACCTCGACCAGACCCACGACAGCCGGCGCTCCGCCCTCTACCTGCAAGACGAACTCGCGCTGCGCGACGATCTGCTGCTCAACGCCGGCCTGCGCTACGACCACCACGAACGCAGCGGCGGCGCGCTCAGCCCGCGCCTGGCGCTGATCTACCAGGCCGGCCCGGCCACCACCCTGAAGGCGCTGTACGGCACCGCCTACCGCGAGCCGAACATCTACGAGCTGTACTACGCCTTCCCCGGCCCGGACGGCCAGCGCGCCAGTCCGCTGCTCGGGCGCGAACGCATCCGCAGCGCCGAACTGGTGCTGGTGCGCCAGCTCTCGGCCAACGGGCGCCTGACCGTGACCGCGTTTCGCAACGTCGTCACCGGCCTGATTTCGCAGGCCAGCGATCCGGACAGCGGCATCAGCTATTTCTACAACGCCGGCGACACCATCGCGCACGGCGTCGAAACCGAATACGAGCGCCACTGGCCGAACCAGGCCACCCTGCGCGCCAGCTACAGCTGGCAGAAAATGCGCCCGTACGGCGCCAGCGCCAACGCCTTTAATGCGCCGGCCTCGCTGGTCAAGCTCAACCTCGCCGCGCCGCTCGGGCGCTCGGCCTGGCGCGCCGGCCTCGAGGCCCAGTACGTCGGCCCGCGCGACACCCTGCTGGCGCAGACCGGCGGCTTCTGGCTCGCCAACCTGAACTTCAACGCCGCGCGCCTGACGCGCCAGCTGAGCGTGTCGGCCGGCTTCCACAACCTGTTCGGGCGCCGCTACGCCGACCCGGCGCCGGCCTCGCACGTCCAGGACAGCATCGTGCAGGACGGGCGCAGCGTGCGCGTGACAGCGAACTATGCGTTTTAAGCGGGCCATGACGCTGACGCGCCGGGCCGCCGGCGCCGCGCTGGCGCTGCATCTGGCGGCC
>JACMLV010000479.1 GCA_014379395.1 Burkholderiaceae bacterium | reverse complement strand
CGCGGTGTGCAAAGGGGAAGCCGCTCGCGCGGCGCTCCCCTTTCCCCTCCAGCTGGAATACGCTGCCATCGCGCGATTCGACCTCTTCGACCCAGATCGCGGTGTCGTTCCCACTGCAAGCGGCAATACCGGACAGCAAGGCGACGCCAAGCGCCGCTTTGGCGACGACACGCATCAATCCCGCTACAGACGACAAAACGACAATTCTTCGATTCATCATTTTTCATTCACTTCATGGTGGCGAGATACTCCGCGACCGGAAAATTTAAGGTCGACGAACTTCCGCGAATGGTCGGTAAAGGATATATTCGCGTCCGGCGCGGTTTTCAATACGTCGAGGTAAAACGCGGCCGCTTGAACAACCTGGCGCGCGGCGAAAAAACCGTTGGCTCCGGCCGAATTACCGTACAGCCAGTCGCGCGCCTTGTCGATCCCGTCGCCTTCGCCGGTCGTGCCGGCATAGCTGATGACGATGTCGTTTCCATTTTTATAGGCTTTGGCCATGAAGCCGGCGGCTGTGGAATTGGCCTGCGGGTTCAAAGCGGCCCAGCCAGCCGGTATGTCGATCGTGTTCTGCGCGGAGCGAACCAGGGCGGAGACGCCATACACGTTGGCGGCGAAACGGGCATATTCGAGGTGATTTGGCATGGGACGTCCTTCGTCATGGGAAAACGTTAATCGATTCAAATGGCGCGCTTACTGCGGCGGCCTACCGTGAAATCCTGTCAACCTGGGCACCACATAATCTGTTTTTATGCTTCCGCCGCGCAATTTTTCACACAGATCGCCACCTTTTCGGATCGAGTCCGCCAGCGTTTCCTTCACGCCATAAGGATTTTTACTTTGCAGCGACACAAACCCCCGCACGTCACGCGCTTTATCGCGCTCGCTGAAAACTTCAGACAGAATATTCAGGTGCAGGCCGTGGGGAAGCACGTCGGAAGGGGCGCGCTCCCACCCGGCTTTATCCGTCCAGCGGAAAACCAGCAGGCTGTTGGCGGGATAGTCGAGGAGGTGGCACAGCATATTGCCCCTGAGGGCCACCACAACGTAGGGCACCCCGTCGACCAGATCGAATACTTCTGGATAATATGGGGCTGGGGCCTTCCAATACGCCTTGGAGAGGCGGTGGTAATAGGATTGATAGCCGATCCCGCCGCGGTGGGCGAACGGGAAGCCGCTCGCGCCGCGCTCCCCTTTCCCCTCCAGCTGAAATACGCTGCCATCGCGCGATTCGACCTCTTCAATCCAAACGGCGGTGTCGTTCCGGCTGCAAGCGGAAGCGCCGGACAGCAAGGCGACGCCAAGCGCCGCTTTGGCGACGACACGCATCAATCCCGCTACAGGCGACAAAACGACAATTTTTCGATTCATCATTTTTCATTCACTTCATGGTGGCGAGATACTCCGCGACCGGAAAATTTAAGGTCGACGAACTTCCGCATCAGCGTTCGCGCGCGGCCTCGGACACGGCCTTTTGCACCGGCGAGAGGAGGTATTCGAGCACCGTGCGCCGGCCCTGGTTGATCTCCACCACCACCTGCATGCCCGGCGTCAGGCGCAGCCGGTTGCCCTGCGGGTCGATCAATGCTTGCTGATCGAGCTGAACGCGGGCCTTATAGCTGGCGGTCCCGGCGCCGCCATCGGCCAGCGCCGCGCTGTTCGCGGCGGCAGCGCCGTTCTGGCCGGCGCGGCCGGCCTCGGTCGCGTCCGCGCTCACGTGGATCACCTTGCCGCTCAACATTCCGTGGCGCTGGAACGGATACGCCGCCAGCTTCACTTGCGCGCGTTGCCCCACTTGCACGAAGCCCACATCGGCATTCTTCACGCTCACGTCGGCGAACAACTGCTCGCCCTTGGGCACCAGGGTCAGCACCACGCTGCCCGGCTGTACCACCGCGCCAACCGTCGTCGTCGCCAGATCCTTGACCACGCCGTCTTGCGGCGCGCGCAACTCCATCTGGCCCTCCTTGTAGACGCTCTTGTCGAGCGTCGGCTGGAGCTGGCCGATGCGGGCGCGCACTTCCGCCAGCTCCTTTTCCAGCTCGCTCTTGTAGGCGCTTCGTAGCTGGCCGAGGCGTTGGCCCTGCGCGGCCACGCTGGCGCTCAAGGCGGCGATCATGGACTTCTGGGCATCGATGTCTTTCTCCTTTTCGATGGTTTCACGGCGCTTATCCTCGCTGCGCGACGCCGGCACATAGCCGTCCCTGGCCAGGCCGGCCAAGTTGTCGGCGGCCTCGCGGTAGATCGGCAGGGTTTGTTCCAGCTTGGCCAGGGTTTCCTGCGCGCCGCGCTTCTCGTGCCCGACCTTGGCCAGCAGCGACCTCTCCTGCTCAATGCCGTCCAGGTAGGCCTTGCGGTGCGCGGCGAACTGTTGCGCGACCTGGGCATAGACCTGGCGATCGTCGCCGGGCCGCGCCAACATCGGCCGGTTGCCCAGTTCGGCCTCGATGCGCCGCGCCTGCATTTGCTGTATCGCCAGATCGCTGCGGACCCCGCTCCGGTCGGCGCTCGCCAAGGTCGTGTCGAGGCGCGCCAGGACTTGTCCCGCCGTGACGCTGTCGCCCTCCCCGACCAGCAACTGCCTGACGACGCCGGCCTCGGCCGGTTGGACAATCTTGAGCAGGGTTTGCGGCGCCAGCTTGCCTTCCGCGCTGGCGATGATGTCAAGCTTGCCGATCGCGGCCCACGCGATCAGCGCCAGCACCAGGATCGACACCGACCACAGCACGACGCGGCCGGGCGCGCCCGGCTCGCGCGACTGGATCAGGCCGAGTGGATCGTGCCACTGGCGCGGTGGGCGCAACGGAATGATCTGCGCGCAGCGCGGCGCTGCGCCGCCGGTGGAGCTCTGTGGGGAGTGGTTCATGGCGGCTATTGGTGGTTGACGATGTCGGCGCCGGGGGCGACTTGGCGGATCGGCGGCGTCACGCGTTGCGCGCCCTGGGCGCCGAGCCGGAAGACCGCGTCGACCCGCAAGCCCTTCGGCAGGCTGTGGGTGATGAACAGCATCGTCACCTTGCCCTTGAGGGCGTTGACGGTCTGCGCGAACTGCTCGGCGGTGGCGCTGTCGAGGGCGCTGGTGGCCTCGTCGAAGACCAGGATGCCGGGCCGTTTGAGCAAGGCGCGCGCGATCGCGAATGCGCTGCCTCTGGCCACCCGACAAGCCGGCGCCGCGCTCGCCGATTTCGGTCTGGTAACCCTGCGGCAGCGCCTCGATCACATTGTGGATCTCGGCCATCTTGCAGGCGGCGGCGATCTGCTCGAAGCTGGCGTCCGGACTGGCCATCTGCAAGTTGTCGTAGATGGTGCCGGAAAACAGCACGGTCTCCTGCGGCACCACGCCGAAATGGCGCCGCAGCTCGTTGGCCGACAGGTAGCGAATGTCGCCCCCGTCGAGCAGGATGCGGCCGGCGCTGGGCTGGTAAAAGCCTTGCAGCAGCTTGGCCAAGGTGCTCTTGCCGCAGCCCGACGGCCCCATCAGGCCGATGGTCTGGCCCGGCTGCACGCTGATCGACAGGTTTTCATACACCAGCGGCGATTGTTCGCCATAGCGGAAGGCGACGCCCTCGATCTCGATGCGTCCGGCGCGCTGCTGCTCGCGCGCCGGGGTGAGCGAATACGGCTCAAGCGGCGCGTTCATCAGATCGCCCAGGCGCGCCACCGACAACCGCGCCTGCTGGAACTGCTGCCACAGGCCGACCATGCGCAGCATCGGCTGCGACAGGCGGGCCGAGAACATCTGGAAGGCGACCAGCATGCCGATCGTGAAGTCGGTGCTTTGCATGACGGTGTAGGCGCCGATGCCCAGGATCAGCAGGCTCATCATCTGTTCAAGCAGATTGGAAACGGTGTTGTAACCGTTGGCGAGCTGCCTGGTGGCGAAACTGGCGTCGAGGTAGCTGGCCAGGTAGCCGCCATAGCGATTGCCCAGCTGCGGCTCGAGCTGGAGCGACTTGACCGTTTCCAGCCCGCCGATGTATTCGGTCAGGAAGGCTTGGTTGCGCGCGCCGAGCATGAACTGCTCCTGCAAGCGGCGCTGGAACAGCGGCGCGACCAGCGCGCTCATGGCGACGATCACGGCCAGCACAGCCAGCACGATCAGGGTCAGCGCGACGCTGTAATAAAACATGATCGCCACGAAGATCAGCAAAAAAGGAAAATCGAGGATCAGGGTGACGGCGGCGCTGGCGATGAATTCACGGATCGTCTCGACGCCTTGCAGGCGCGCCGCGATGACGCCGGTGGGCCGGTGCTGGAAATACAAAGGTGGCAGCTTGAACAGGCGCTCGAACACCGCGGCGCCCAGCGCGGCGTCGATGCGGTTGCCGGTATGCAGCACGAGATACTGGCGCAGCCAGGACAGACCGGCCGAAAACACCATGAACAGCGCCATGCCGGCCGCCAACACCAGCAAGGTGCTTTGCGAATGGTGCACCACCACCTTGTCGATGACGGCCTGGGTGAACAAGGGCGTGGCGAGCGCGATCAGCTGGATCACCAGCGAAGCGAGCAGCACTTCCTGCCAGAGCTTCTTGTATTTCAGCAGCTCCGGCACGAACCAGGAAAAGCCGAATTTGCGCTCTTGGCGCGCTTGATGCTCGGCGTCCGGATCGGCGGCTTCGGCGGCGTGCGGCGTGATGCGGCAGATGGCGCCGGTGTAGCGCTGCGCGAACTCGTCCAACGAGATGGTGCGCGGCGCCGGATCGGCCGCCTCCAGCACCAGCACCTGCGCGCCGGCGGCTTGCAGGATCAAGGCCGGCGCCAGGCCTTGAAACACTGGCGCGGCGGGGACGCCGTCGGCCGCTTCGGCCACGCTCATCCATGCCACGACCGGAAACGCCTCCTTGTGCAGCGCACCAGGTTTGGCCATCCGCGCCGCCGCGGCCAGGCCGAACGCCGGCGTGGCCGCCTGGAAGCTCGCCACCGAGTAGGGTGCGGGCAGTTGTTGCTGCGCCAATTCGAGCGAAAACGACTTCCGATGCAGCACGCAGAGCGCTTGCAGCGCCCAGAAAAACGCGTCCTTATCGAGTGCCGCTGTTTTCATTTTTCTTGTCGTCTGTCGAATCGGGTTGGTGACACAGGTCATACGGTAGTTAAAAAGCAATGTGAATTATATTAAAATTGCCGCATGGAAATCCATTCAATTGTCACAGAAAAATATTTAACCCTCTGCCTGCCGTGTCCGGCCGAAGCCGCAAAGCCCGGCGCCACAATCCGCGCACCGATGGCGAGCGCGGCCGAGCTTAATCGGGTAAGGGCCGGCCGCCGGCGCGGCGATCGGGCAGGGGACACCTCCGCGCACAGGCGCACCATGAGGCACGGCGCGTATAGCGCCCATTGGCGATTTCATCTGGTGTCGGCCTGAGCAGCGCGAGCGACTTGACGCTGGGACAGATCACCCGCGACCGGAGCAGCGCCAGCATTGGCCCGGGTTGTGCAGCCTGGTGATGATCGAATCGAATCGGGAAGTGATCGGCAGAAACGGCACTCCAAAACGGCCTAGCTCGGCAAGGCGGTGCGGGTCATCCCGCGTGGGACCACGCACGGCTCCGGCTTATCGAGCCGCAAGTTCCTCACGCACGACCTGGCGTACGGCGTCGAGCATGGACTGCTGCTGGATGTGGGCGACCAGCGCGTCGTTGATCAGCGTTTGGTAGTTGCCGCAGCCATTGGCCTCGACTAGGAGTCTGTCGGACTTAGGCTCGTCGGCTGCAAAAATACCTGGACGGCCCATATTTCGCCGTTTTCTCGGCCAATAGCTCGCTATTGGCACTGCGAAACCGTCAAAATCTGGCCTCGCCCAGCTATTTTTTCGCTTCG
>JACMLV010000478.1 GCA_014379395.1 Burkholderiaceae bacterium | reverse complement strand
TTGCCCAGCTTGGCGTAGGCCTCGCCGCCCATGTTCAGCACGAACGGGACGGCGGCGAAGGTTTCGGTGTTGTTGATGGTGGTCGGCTTGCCGTACAGGCCGAACGAGGCCGGGAACGGCGGCTTGAAGCGCGGCTGGCCCTTCTTGCCCTCGAGCGACTCGAGCAGCGCGGTTTCTTCGCCGCAGATGTAGGCGCCGTAGCCGTGGAAGGCATGCAATTGGAAATTGAAGCCGCTGCCGAGGATGTTGTCACCCAGCATGCCGCCCTTGCGCGCCTCTTCCAGCGCTTCCTCGAACAACTCGTAGGCCGAGAAGATCTCGCCGTGGATGTAGTTGTAGCCGACCGTGATGCCCATCGCGTAGGCGCCGATGGCCATGCCCTCGATCAAGGCGTGCGGGTTGTAGCGGATGATGTCGCGGTCCTTGAAGGTGCCCGGCTCGCCTTCGTCGGTGTTGCAGACGAGGTATTTCTGGCCCGGGAACTGGCGCGGCATGAAGCTCCACTTCAGGCCGGTCGGGAAACCGGCGCCGCCGCGGCCGCGCAGCGACGAGGCCTTCAGCTCGGCGATGATCTGCTCGGGCGTGATCTTCTCGTTCAGGATGCGCGCCAGCGCGGTGTAGCCGCCGCGCTTGACGTAGTCGTCGAAGTGCCAGTTCTTGCCGTCCAGACCCTTCAGGATCAATGGATCGATGTGGCGGTTGTGCAGGGAGGTCATTGCTTGCCCCCCTGGTTCAGCTCGTCAACCAGCGCGTCGATCTTGTCGTTCGACATGTGGCTGCACATGCGTTTGTTGTTTACCAGCAGCACCGGCGCGTCGGCGCAGGCGCCCATGCACTCGCCCTCGACCAGCGTGAACTGGCCGTCGGCCGAGGTCTCGCGGTAGTCGATGCCGAGCTTTTCCTTCAGGCGCGCAGCGGCGCGCTCGCCGCCCGACAACTGGCACGGCAGGTTGGTGCACACGGAGATCTTGTGCTTGCCGACCGGCTTGGTGTTGTACATATTGTAGAAAGTGGCCACTTCCTGCACCGCGATGGCGGGCATTTCCAGGTGGTCGGCCACCGCTTGCAGCGTTTCCGGCGCCAGCCAGCCCTTTTCTTCCTGGGCGATATGGAGCGCCGCCATCACGGCGGACTGCTTTTGCTCCGGCGGGAACTTGGCGACCTCGCGGTCGATTTTCTTGTATGACTGCTCTGATAACAACATGTGTCTGCCTCTCGGGACTTATCTGTCGATTTCGCCAAAGACGATATCTTGTGTACCAATAATGGTGACGGCGTCGGCGACCATGTGCCCGCGCGCCATTTCATCCAGGCCTTGCAGGTGGGCATAGCCCGGCGCGCGAATCTTCATCCGGTACGGCTTGTTGGCGCCGTCGGAGACCAGGTAGATGCCGAATTCGCCCTTCGGATGCTCGACCGCGGCATACGCTTCGCCCGGCGGCACGTGGAAGCCCTCGGAGAACAGCTTGAAGTGGTGAATCAGCGATTCCATGTTGGTCTTCATGTCGACCCGGCCCGGCGGGCACACCTTGCGGTTGTCGCTCATGACCGGACCCGGATTCTTCTTCAGCCAGTCGATGCACTGGATCATGATGCGGTTCGATTGGCGCATCTCTTCCATGCGCACCAGGTAGCGGTCGTAGCAGTCGCCGTTGGTGCCGAGCGGAATGTCGAAGTCCATCTGCGCGTACACCTCGTACGGCTGCTTCTTGCGCAGATCCCACGCGACGCCGGAGCCGCGCAGCATGGCGCCGGTGAAGCCCATCGCCAGCGCCGCCTCGGGCGAGACCACGCCGACGCCGACGGTGCGCTGTTTCCAGATGCGGTTGTCGGTCAGCAGCGTCTCGTATTCGTCGACATAGGTCGGGAAGCGCTTGGTGAAGTCCTCCAGGAAGTCGAGCAGCGAGCCGTGGCGGTTTTCGTTCAGTTCGGCGATCGCCTTGGCGTTGCGGATGATCGAAGCCTTGTGCTTCGGCATCGCGTCCGGCAGGTCGCGGTAGACGCCGCCCGGACGGTAGTAGGCGGCGTGCATGCGCGCGCCGGATACCGCCTCGTAGGCGTCCATCAAGTCTTCGCGGTCGCGGAAGGCGTACAGGAACGGGCCCATGGCGCCGACGTCGAGCGCGTGCGCGCCCAGCCACAGCAGGTGGTTCAGCAGGCGCGTGATCTCGTCGAACAGGACGCGGATGTATTGCGCGCGGATCGGCACTTCGAGTTGCAGCAGCTTTTCGATCGCCATCACGTAGGCGTGCTCGTTGGACATCATCGACACATAGTCGAGACGGTCCATGTACGGCACCGACTGCAGATAGGTTTTTTGCTCGGCCAGCTTCTCGGTGCCGCGGTGCAGCAGGCCGATGTGCGGATCGGCGCGCTGGATCACTTCGCCGTCGAGCTCGAGCACCAGGCGCAGCACGCCGTGCGCGGCCGGGTGCTGGGGGCCAAAGTTGAGGGTGTAATTTTTAATATCGGCCATTATTTCGTCCCGTAAGATTCTTCGCGGATCACGCGCGGCACGTTTTCGCGCGGCTCGATCGTCACTGGCTGGTAGATCACGCGTTTTTGCTCGGGGTCGTAGCGCATTTCGACATAGCCCGAAACCGGGAAGTCCTTGCGGAACGGATGACCGATGAAACCGTAGTCGGTCAGCAGGCGGCGCAGGTCGTTGTGGCCTTCGAACAGGATGCCGAACAGGTCGAACGCCTCGCGCTCGAACCAGTTGGCCGAACGCCAGATGCCGACCACCGAGGCGACCAGCGGCATGTCGTCGTCGGGGGCGAACACGCGCACCCGCAGGCGCCAGTTGTGCTCGACCGACATCAGGTGCGAGACGGCCGCGAAGCGCGGGCCTTCCCAGACGCCGTCGCCGTAGGTTTGGTAGTCGACGCCGCACAGATCGATCAATTGCTCGAACCGCAGGGCCGGATGATCGCGCAATTCGCGCATCGCCTCGAGGTAGTCACAGGCCTTGAGCACCAGGGTGACCTCACCCAGCGCGACCGTGATGCTTGCTCGCTCGCCCAGCGCGGCGCGCAGAGCGCCTTCCAAGGCTTCTAATTTTGTTGTCATATTTAAAAAGCTAGCCGGTTAGCGTGCGATCGTGTTGGTGCGCTTGATCTTGTTATGCAGTTGCAAGATGCCGTACAGCAGGGCTTCCGCGGTCGGCGGGCAGCCCGGCACGTAGACATCGACCGGAACGATCCGGTCGCAACCGCGCACCACAGAGTAGGAGTAATGGTAGTAACCGCCGCCATTGGCGCAGGAACCCATCGAGATGACCCAGCGTGGTTCCGGCATCTGGTCGTAAACCTTGCGCAGCGCTGGTGCCATTTTGTTGCACAGCGTGCCTGCCACAATCATCACGTCGGATTGACGTGGCGACGGACGGAACATGAAGCCGAAACGCTCCAAATCGTAACGGGCTGCGCCCGCGTGCATCATTTCCACTGCGCAGCAAGCCAGACCGAACGTCATCGGATACATCGATCCGGTGCGCGCCCAATTAATGAGCTTGTCAGCCGTGGTGGTAATAAAACCTTCGTTCAATATGCCTTCAATTGTCATGGCTCATTCCCAATCAAGGGCACCTTTCTTCCAGATATACCAAAACCCGACCACGAATTCGGCGATGAACACCATCATCGTGACGAAACCGGACCAGCCAAGGTCGCGCATGGCGACGCCCCACGGGAAAAAGAATGCCGTTTCAAGATCAAACAAAATAAAAAGGATGGCGACCAGGTAGTAACGAATGTCGAACTTCATGCGCGCATCTTCAAATGCTTCGAAGCCACACTCATACGGGGAGAGTTTCGCTGCGTCGGGTCTGTGCGGTGCCAGCAGTCGCCCCAGCAATTGCGGGACGACGCCAACGCCGAGACCGACGAGGATGAACAACAGGACGGGAAAATAATTTTCGAGGTTCATGGTTATGAGCTAGTGTTGAACGATCAGTTAATCGGCATCGCGTTGATTTGCGACACACATTACGCTAGATCCTAATCGCTCCATTGACCAGGATCAAAACGACAATTATCCTCGTGAAAAAGCCAGCTAAGGCGCAGCCCTTGCTGGCTTTTGATTTTTGGTGCCGACGACGAGACTCGAACTCGTACAGCTTTCGCCACTACCCCCTCAAGATAGCGTGTCTACCAATTTCACCACGTCGGCGGTAAGGCCCGTATTCTACTCCGCTTTGTCGCCTTTGTTAATGCACAAATGCATCAAAATGGACAGAAAGGCGACAAATTCTTACAACTTCTACTGCCAGGTAAATTTTTTCACCGGTTTGCCGCGCCGAGCGCGCGGAGAACCGAAAAAATTTATTAAAACTTACTAACCAAGCCGCCAATTACTTCGGAATGTGGCCAGCCGGAGTGCTTGGCGCGGGCTTGGCGGCCTCGGGAGCCGGAGTGGCGGCCGTCGTCGCCGGAATCGCCGCCGCGCCCGTGGCGGGCGCCGGCGCGACCGGCGCGGTGACCTTTTCCAACACGCCGCCGCCGACCGTCGTCGAGCGCTGGCTGGCCATGAAGGACAGGGCCAGCGTGGCGCTGAAGAAGATCGCGGCGGCGACGCCGGTCGACTTGGACATGAAGTTCGACGAGCCGGTCGCGCCGAACAGGCTGCCGGAGGCGCCCGAACCGAAGGCGGCGCCCATGTCGGCGCCCTTGCCGTGCTGGAGCAAGACGAGGGCGATGATGGCCAGGGCGGACAGGACTTGCACGATAACAACCAGATTGAACAATGTGTTCATTTACGCTTCCATTCTCAGATTAAATTAGGGTCGACGCTCAGTTGGCGGCGTGGATGATGGCCAGGAAATCGGCCGCCTTCAACGCCGCGCCGCCGATCAGGCCGCCGTCGATGTCGGGCATCGCCATCAACTCCTTGGCGTTGTCGGGCTTCATGCTGCCGCCGTAAAGGATCTGCACGCCGGCGGCGGCCGCCTCGTTCTTTTGTGCCAATTGCGCGCGCAACACACCATGCACGTCCTGCGCCATTTGTGGCGTCGCGGTCTTGCCGGTGCCGATCGCCCACACCGGCTCGTAGGCCAGCACGAGCTTGGCCACGTCAGCGTCGGCGATGGCGTCGAGCACGGCGCCCAGTTGCGCGCCGACCACGGCGTCGGTCTGCCCCGCTTCACGTTGCGCCAGCGTCTCGCCGACGCACACGATCGGCGTCAGGCCGGCGGCCAGCGCGGCGACCGTCTTTTGCGCCACCAGCGCGTCGGATTCGGCGTGATAGGCGCGACGCTCGGAGTGGCCGAGGATCACGTAGCGGCAGGCGAAGTCGCGCAGCATGTCGGCCGCCACCTCGCCGGTGTAGGCGCCGCCGGCCTGGGCCGACATATCCTGCGCGCCCCACGCGACCGGCGTGCCCGACAATTCGGCTTCGCACTGCGCCAGATAAGGCGCCGGCGCGCACACGGCGCAATCGGCGCCGGCCGGCGTCAAGCCGGCGACTATCCCCGACAACAACACCGAATTGGCGGTGCGATTGCCATTCATTTTCCAATTACCGACAACGAGTTTGCGACGCATATTGATAGCCTAAATTACGATAACCTTGCATTCTACCGCGCGGCGCCGAGGGTGGTCAAACCAAGGCCGGCCGCATGGCGCCCACAGTTTGCGGCGCACGCCATTCCGCCCTCCCCGGCTCGCTACACTAGGAGGCCAAGTCCGACAGCCTCCTAGCGATACTTCGCGAAAGCTTAGCCATGTTCCCGCCCTCCGACGATTACGATACGCCTTGGAAAGAGGCGATCAGCCATTACTTTCCCGAGTTCATGGCGTTCTATTTTCCGCTCGCACACGCAGCCATCGACTGGGGCCGGCCCTACCTCTTCCTCGACAAGGAACTGGCGCAGGTGGTGCAGGACGCCGAGCTGGGCAAGCGCCTGGCCGACCAGCTGGCGCAGGTCGCCACGCTATCTGGCGGAGAGGAATGGGTGCTGGTCCATATCGAGGTGCAAGGCGGGCGCGACAGCGGCTTCTCCGAGCGCATCTTCACCTACAACTACCGGCTCTACGACCGTTACCGGCGCCCGGTCGCCAGCCTGGCGCTGCTGGCCGACAAGGGCGCGAAATGGCGTCCGACCGGGTTCGGCTATCGATTATTCGGTTGCGCCATGCGGCTCGATTTTCCAGTTGTGAAACTAAGCGATTACGCCGGCCGGATCGAGGAATTGCTGCTCGATCCGAATCCGTTTGCGCTGGTCACTGCGGCCCATCTTTTGACCCAAAAAAGTAAGCGCGACACGACCGCGCGCGGCGCCGCCAAGTGGCGCCTGGCGTGCCTGCTGTATCAGCGGAACTGGGACAGACAACGTATCATTGACCTCTTTAGCGTCATCGACTGGATGATGCGCCTGCCGGCCGATCTGGAGGCCGAACTATGGCGAGACATCCAAGAGTGGGAAAGGAGCGGCAGCATGCCTTATGTAACATCTGTGGAACGTATCGGCCTTGAACGCGGCCGCAAAGAAGGGGAATCCATGATGCTTGCGCGACTGTTAAGCAAGCGCTTTGGGCCGTTGCCTGAGACGATCAAAAATCGCCTGACCGAAGCCTCCATCACGCAACTGGAAACATGGGGCGAAAGCGTACTCGACGCATCGACGCTGGAAGATGTCTTCCGCGAGCGATGAGGTCGGAATTCAGACGGGAATAGCCCCTCCGACCTTCGACACGCTCAGATCACTTGCAGCATGATTTTGCCGACGTGGGCGCCGCTTTCCATCAGCGCGTGCGCGGCCGCCGCCTGCTCCAGCGGGAAGGTCTGGTAGATGACCGGCTTGATCCGGCGCGCCTCCAGCAGTGGCCACACACGCGCGCGCAGTTGCGCGGCGATGGCGGCCTTGAAGGCGACCGGACGCGGCCGCAGCGTCGAGCCGCCAATCGTCAGCCGCCGGCGCAGCACCTGCCCCATGTCAAGCATCGCTTTCGAACCACCCAGCAAGGCGATCAGGACGATGCGACCGTCGTCGGCCAGACAGCTGATTTCACGCGGCAGATAGTCGCCGCCAACCATATCGAGAATGACGTCGACGCCGCGTCCGTCGGTGAGCGTTTTGGCGACCTGGGCGAAATCCTCACCGCGGTAATTGATGCCGCGCTCAGCGCCCAGCGCTTCGCAGGCGCGGCATTTGTCGTCGCTGCCGGCGGTGGCGAACACGCGATGGCCGAGCGCGGTCGCGATCTGAATCGCCGTCACGCCGATGCCCGACGTGCCGCCCTGCACCAACAAGGTCTCGCCGTCGGCCAAGCCCGCGCGGTCGAACACATTGCTCCAAACGGTGAAGCAGGTTTCCGGCAACGAGGCCGCCTCCAGCGCGCTCCAGCCCTGGGGCACCGGCAGGCATTGCGCGGCCGGCGCGGTGCAATATTCGGCGTAACCGCCGCCCTGCACCAGCGCGCACACCATCTCGCCGATCGCCAAGCCACTGCCTTCCAGATCGCCGCCGACGATTTCGCCGGCCACCTCCAGCCCGGGCAGATCGGAGGCGCCCGGCGGCACCGGATACTGGCCCAGACGCTGAAACACATCGGGCCGGTTCACACCGGCCGCATGCACCTTGATCAACACCTCGCCCGCCTTCGGCGTCGGCAGCGGACGCTCGACCGGTTTCAACACATCGGCCGGACCGTACTGACTGATTTCGATTGCGCGCATGGTGTCGGACTCCTTCAGAAAGAAAACGCGATTGTACGCCAGCGACGCACGTAAAAAAACCGCCAGGGCTTGCGCGCTGGCGGCTCTACCGGCCGGGGCCGATCAAGATTACTGGGCTGCGGCTTCGGCGCCTTCGGCGGCCTTCATCGACAGTTTCAGACGACCGCGGTCATCCGTTTCCAGCACTTTCACGCGCACCTGCTGGCCTTCTTTCAGGTAGTCGGCAACGGCGTTGACGCGCTCGTTGGCGATCTGGCTGATGTGCAGCAGGCCATCTTTGCCCGGCATCACTTGCACGATCGCGCCGAAGTCCAGCAATTTCAGCACGGTGCCGTCGTAGGTCTTGCCCACTTCGACCGACGCGGTCAATTCCTCGATGCGGCGCTTGGCTTCCTGGCCGGCGGCGGCGTCGACGGAGGCGATGGTGACCACGCCTTCGTCGCTGATGTCGATCTGGGTGCCGGTCTCTTCGGTCAGCGCGCGAATGACTGCGCCGCCCTTGCCGATGACGTCGCGGATTTTTTCCGGATTGATCTTGATGGTGATCAGGCGCGGTGCGAAATCGGACAGTTCCGTTTTCACGTGCGGCATGGCTTTTTGCATTTCGCCCAGGATGTGATCGCGGCCTTCCTTGGCTTGCGCCAGCGCCACTTGCATGATTTCCTTGGTGATGCCCATGATCTTGATGTCCATCTGCAGCGCGGTGATACCGGTCGAGGTACCAGCGACCTTGAAGTCCATGTCGCCCAAGTGATCTTCATCGCCCAGGATGTCGGACAGGACGGCGAACTTGCCGCCCTCCTTGATCAGACCCATCGCGATACCGGCGACGTGCGATTTCATCGGCACGCCGGCGTCCATCAGCGCCAGGCAGCCGCCGCAGACCGAAGCCATCGACGAGGAACCGTTCGATTCGGTGATTTCCGACACCAGGCGCACCGAGTAGCTGAAATCTTCCGGCGCCGGCAGCGCGGCCAGCAGGGCGCGCTTGGCCAGACGGCCGTGGCCGATCTCGCGGCGCTTCGGCGTGCCGACGCGGCCGGTTTCGCCGGTGGCGAACGGCGGCATGTTGTAGTGCAGCATGAAGCTGTCGGTGAACTCGCCCATCAGGGCGTCGATCTTCTGGCTGTCGCGCGCGGTGCCCAGCGTGGCCACGACCAGCGCCTGGGTTTCGCCGCGGGTGAACAGGGCCGAACCGTGGGTGCGTGGCAAGACGCTGGTGCGGATCGAGATCGGACGCACGGTGCGGGTGTCGCGGCCGTCGATGCGCGGCTCGCCATCGAGGATCTGCGAACGCACGATCTTCGCTTCCATGTCGAACAGGATGTTGTTCACTTCGGCGGCGTCCGGGGCGGCGGCGCCGGCGGCCTGCGCTTCGGCGGCCAGGTCGGCCAGCACGGTCGAGGTGGCCGACTTCAGCTTGGCGGTGCGCTCTTGCTTGTCCTTGGTCTGGTAGGCGTCGCTGATCTTGTTGGCGGCGAAATGCGCGACGCGGGCGATCAAGGCTTCGTTCTTCGGCGCCGGCGCCCATTCGACTTCCGGCTTGCCGCCGTCGGCGACCAGCTCGTGGATCGCGTCGATGACGGCCTTCATTTGATCGTGACCGAACACGACCGCGCCGAGCATGATTTCTTCGGACAGTTGCTTGGCTTCCGATTCGACCATCAGCACGGCCGTTTCGGTGCCGGCGACGACCAGATCCATTTCGGAGGTCTTCAGCTGGGTGGTGGTCGGGTTCAGGATGTACTGGCCGTTGGCGTAGCCGACGCGGGCGGCGCCGATCGGGCCGTTGAACGGCACGCCGGACACGGACAGGGCGGCCGAGGCGCCGATCATGGCGGCGATGTCCGGATCGATCTCAGGATTGACCGACAGGACGTGGATGATGATCTGCACTTCGTTCAGATAGCCCTCGGGGAACAGAGGACGGATCGGACGGTCGATCAGGCGCGAGGTGAGGGTTTCTTTTTCCGAAGGACGGCCTTCGCGCTTGAAGAAACCGCCCGGGATTTTACCGGCGGCGTAGGTTTTTTCGACGTAGTCGACGGTCAGCGGGAAGAAGTCCTGGCCCGGCTTGGCGTCTTTGCGCGCGACCACGGTGGCCAGCACGACGGTATCTTCGATCGACACGAGCACGGCGCCGGACGCTTGACGCGCGATTTCGCCCGTTTCCAACGTCACTTGATGTTGGCCGTACTGGAAGGTTTTGGTAACTTTATTAAACATGGGTAATCCCTTTCTATTTGCCGACAGATTTTCAGGGGCTGTCGTTCACCTCACCACAGGCGCCGTCTCACGCATAACTTCACGCATGACTGCCGCCTTTACCGCTTTTACTGCATACCACCTGATCCACGCAAAGCCGGCGCAAGCCTATCCGCGCGCGCCTTGCGTGGACCCGCTCGTCTTATCAAACGGGAACGGAAACGGCAGAATGACAAAATGCCCGCGTCAGCGAACTGGCGCAGGCATTTCTGTATACAACCGAAGCAAAAATTATTTGCGCAGGCCGAGTTTAGCGATCAGCTCGCGATAACGGGTAGCGTCTTTTGCTTTCAGGTAGGACAACAGGCTCTTACGACGGTTGACCATCATGATCAGACCGCGGCGGGAATGGTGATCCTTGGCGTGGGCTTTAAAGTGGCCGTTCAGCTCGTTGATGCGAGCGGTCAGCAGTGCGACTTGCACTTCAGGGGAGCCGGTGTCGTTTTGACCACGTGCATTGTCCGCGATGATTGCGGCTTTGTTGATGTTTTCTACTGTCATGACAAACCTTTCACATGCGGTGCAAGGAGTGTGAACCCCGCGCACCGTGAACTTCGATTAAAAAAATCTGGCTAAAAGACCAGAGGCGCAGTATATCGGAAAAATCCGCCCGCGTATCGGTGCAATCGCTTTTTGTTTGGCGCATCATGGGCGCATCGACATCCACCGGAGGCCCGCTCGATGAACAATCCCGTCAATCTGGCAACACTATCCTTGGCGCTGGTGCTGGCCGGCTGCGCCGGCTTGGGCGGCGCGCCTTTGATGCCGGGCGAACCGGAGGGCGCCGTGCGCGCCAAGCTGGGCAACCCGAGCGCCGTGCACGCCGCCGGCGGTGAAAAAGTGCTGGAATACGCGACCGGCCCGGCCGGCCAGCAAACGTACATGGCGCGCATCGGCGCCGACGGCGCGCTGAAGTCGTTCGAGCAGGTGCTCACCGACGAGAAATTCGCCACCATCAAGATCGGCGCCGCGACCAGGCACGACGTGCTGCTGACACTGGGACGTCCGGCCGAAACCTCCTACCTGAGCCGGCAGCGGCTCGAAGTGTGGTCGTACCGCTACAAGCAGGCGGGGGTGTGGGATGCGATGATGCATGTGCACTTCGACCGCGACGGCATCGTGCGCCTGATGCAAAACGGACCGGATCGGGACAAGGAAAGAGAGCGCGACTTTTTCGGCTTTTTCAGGTGAAAAAAAGGAGGGCATGCGCCCTCCCCCTCGCCCTGACGGCCCGAATTACAGCTGCGGATTGACCCGTTCGACCTTCGATTCAAGCTTGTTGAGCGCCGACAGGTAGGCCTTGGCCGAGGCCACGATGATGTCCGGGTCGGCGCCGACGCCGTTGACGATGCGCCCGGCCTTGGACAGGCGCATCGTCACCTCGCCCTGCGACTGGGTGCCGGTGCTGATCGCGTTGACGGCGAACAGCAGCAATTCGGCACCGCTGGCGACCTTGCTTTCGATGGCGTTGACGGTCGCGTCGACCGGGCCGTCGCCCTTGCCCGCGCACACGCACTCGACGCCGTCCATCAGGAACGCGACGGTCGCCTCCGGCGTCTGCCCGGTTTGCGAATGCTGCGACAGCGACACGAAGCGGTAGAACTCGCTTTCCTGGGCTTGCTGGCCCTCGGTCACGAGCGCCATGATGTCTTCGTCGAAGATGTCGGATTTGCGGTCGGCCAGCTCCTTGAAGCGGGTGAAGGCGTCGTTGACGTCCTGTTCCGACTCGAGTCCGATGCCCAGCTCCTGCAGGCGCTGCTTGAAGGCGTTGCGGCCCGACAGCTTGCCGAGCACGATCTTGTTGGCCGACCAGCCGACGTCTTCGGCGCGCATGATCTCGTAGGTCTCGCGCGCCTTCAGGATGCCGTCCTGGTGGATGCCGGAGGCGTGCGCGAAGGCGTTCGCGCCGACCACGGCCTTGTTCGGCTGCACGGCGAAGCCGGTGATCTGCGACACCATCTTCGAGGCCGGCACGATCTGGGTGGCGTCGATGCCGATGCTCAGGTTGTAGTAAGCGGCGCGGGTGCGCAGCGCCATCACGACCTCTTCCAAAGCGGTGTTGCCGGCGCGCTCGCCCAGGCCGTTGATGGTGCATTCGATCTGGCGCGCGCCGCCGATCATCACACCGGCCAGCGAGTTGGCGACCGCCAGGCCGAGGTCGTTGTGGCAGTGCACCGACCAGATCGCCTTGTCCGAATTCGGAATGCGCTCGCGCAGGCGCTTGATGGTGTTGCCGAAGATTTCAGGCACCGCGTAGCCGACCGTGTCGGGGAAGTTGATGGTGGTGGCGCCCTGGGCGATCACGCCCTCGATCACGCGGCACAGGAAATCCTCTTCCGAACGGCTGGCGTCTTCCGGGCTGAATTCGATGTCGTCGGTGAAGGTGCGGGCGAAGCGCACCGCGTGCTTGGCCTGCTCCAGCACTTGCTCGGGCTCCATGCGCAGCTTCATTTGCATGTGCAGCGGCGAAGTCGCGATGAAGGTGTGGATGCGCTTGCGCGGCGCGGGCGCGAGCGCCTCGGCGGCGCGCGCGATGTCGCGGTCGTTGGCGCGCGAGAGCGAGCAAATGGTCGAATCGCGAACCACGCTGGCGATCGCCTTGATCGACTCGAAGTCGCCCTTTGATGCGGCGGCGAAGCCGGCCTCGATGACGTCGACCTTCATGCGCTCGAGCTGGCGCGCGATGCGCACTTTTTCTTCTTTTGTCATCGAGGCGCCGGGCGACTGCTCGCCGTCGCGCAGGGTGGTGTCGAAAATGATGAGTCGATTGGAATTGCTCATGAACGCTCCTGATTGCATTTTTTAAAGAAGTGGAACCGCGCCGACGCGCTTAGCGCCGCTCGCTCTGGTCGACCGGCTCGGTGTCGGTCTGGATGATGCTGACCGGCTTGCCCTTGGCCAGGCGCCAGAAATACACCGCGTAACCGGACAGGCCGTAGGCGACGAAGATCGGGAACAGCACCTTGGGCGGATCGATCGACACCAGCGCGAAGCCCAGCGCGATCAGAAACACCATGATGAAGGGCACCGACTTGCGGAAGTTGACGTCCTTGAAGCTGTAGAACGGCACGTTGGTGACCATCGTCAGGCCGGCGAACAGGGTGATCGCCCAGCTGACCCAGGTCAGCTGCACGCCCGACACGTTCAGGTCGTCCATCAACAGGATGAAGCCGGCCACGATGGCGGCAGCCGCCGGGCTGGGCAAGCCCTGGAAGAAGCGCTTGTCGACCACCTCGATGTTGGTGTTGAAGCGCGCCAGGCGCAGCGCGCCGCCGGCGCAATAGACGAAGGCGGCGATCCAGCCCAGCTTGCCCAGCCCGCGCAGCGACCATTCGTAGATCACCAGCGCCGGCGCGGCGCCGAAGGACACCATGTCCGACAGGCTGTCGTACTGGGCCCCGAATTCGCTCTGGGTGTTGGTCAGGCGTGCGATGCGCCCGTCGAGGCCGTCGAGGATCATGGCGATGAAAATGGCCCAGGCGGCCTGCTCGTAGCGCTGGTTCATCGCCATGACGATGGCATAGAAGCCGCAAAACAGGGCCGCTGTCGTGAACGCGTTGGGCAGCAGGAAGATGCCGCGCCGGCGCAAGCTGGGCTTGCCTGTCGCGTCGGTCGTCTGCTGGTGCCCGAACTTGCCAAAACGCGGCGGCCGGGCCGCCTTGGCCGCCAGCGCGGCGCCGGTCTTGGCCCTACGACGGGGAAAGTTTGCCATATGATTCCATTTCAATTTACAACGAACTGATCGATTACCGCCGATGTCGCCGCGACCGCCTCGCAAGGCGCCGCCAGCGTTTGCGCCATCATTATAGAGGACGCGACAATAAAATCAGCGGCCGATACCCTACTTGAAGCGCAGTTTGCCCACCAGGCGCATCTGCAAGGTGGTCTCGCCCGGCTCGAAACTGGGCTCCTGCACCGGCGCCGCCTCGCCCTTCTGCATGGCGCTGCGCATGGCCATCGGCGCGGCGCTGTCTTGCGGCGCGTAGGCGCCGGAGGCTTCGAAGTCGACCGTGTCGAGCACCGCGTCGGACGGCTTGCGCCCCATCGCGGCGGCGATCGAGGCGACGCGCTCCTGCAAATTCTGGTACGTCGCGGCGATGCGCTGGTCGTCCAGCTTTCTCATGGCCTGCGGCGAAAGGTCGAAATGCAGATGGTTCAAGGTCAGCACGCTCTGCGCGGCGGCGATGGTTTTCGGCAGCGTGCCGAGCCGGGTGGTGGTCACCTGCAGCGACTGGCCGACGCGCCAGCTGGCCGGCACGCGCGGCCTTGGCGCGGCGCCGCTTGGCAACGAGCGCTCCTCGGCGTAGACCGGGTAGGTGTAGTAATTCTGGGTTTTCAGGATCGCCTGCGGATCTTGCTGCTTGATGATCTCGATGCCGCGATTCATTTTCTGGTTCACGCGCGATGCGGCGGCCGCCTTGTCGCGGTCCTGCTCCTCGATCGCCAGCATGGCCAGGGAGCGGTCGTTGGGCTGGGTCACTTCGCCATACGCCGGCACGATCACCAGGGTGCCGGAGGTCGGCGCGGACTGGGCCTGAGCGGGGATGGCGCCGGCCAGCATCAGCACGGCGGCCGGGGCGATCAACAGGGCTTTCAAAGACAGGGCTTTCAAAGACAGGGTTTTCAAAGGGTGCATGACATCTCCTCGCTTGAAAAACACAAATGGGGCACGAGGCCCCATTTTTGCGCGAAACCAGCCGCGGTGGCTGGAATTCGCGCGTCGATCGGTGACGGCGCCCCGGCGAGCCGGCGCGCCATCGCCGCGAAGCTTAGTTCTTCGATTGATCGACCAGCTTGTTTTTCGCGATCCAAGGCATCATCGCGCGCAGTTTCGCGCCGACTTCTTCGATTGGATGCTCGGCCGTCAGGCGACGACGCGAGATCAGGGTCGGCGCGCCGGCCTTGTTTTCCAGGATGAAGCTCTTGGCGTATTCGCCGGTCTGGATGTCCTTCAGGCACTGACGCATCGCGTTCTTGGTGTCTTCGGTGACGACGCGCGGGCCGGTCACGTACTCGCCGTATTCGGCGTTGTTCGAGATCGAGTAGTTCATGTTGGCGATGCCGCCTTCATAGATCAGGTCGACGATCAGCTTCAGCTCGTGCAGGCACTCGAAGTACGCCATTTCCGGAGCGTAGCCAGCTTCGGTCAGGGTTTCGAAGCCGGCCTTGATCAGCTCGACCGCGCCGCCGCACAAGACGGCTTGCTCGCCGAACAGGTCGGTTTCGGTCTCTTCGCGGAAGTTGGTTTCAATGATGCCGGCGCGGCCGCCGCCGTTGGCGGAGGCGTACGACAGGGCGATGTCGCGGGCCACGCCGGACTTGTCTTGATGCACGGCGATCAGGTGGGGCACGCCGCCGCCTTGGGCGTAGGTGCCGCGCACGGTGTGGCCCGGGGCCTTCGGCGCGACCATGATGACGTCGAGGTCGGCGCGCGGCACGACTTGGCCGTAGTGCACGTTGAAGCCGTGGGCGAAGGCCAGCACCGCGCCTTGCTTGGCGTAAGGGGCGACGCTTTCGTTGTAGACCTGGGCGATGTTCTCGTCCGGCAGCAAGATCATGATGACGTCGGCGGCCTTGACGGCCTCGTTCACTTCGGCCACTTTCAGGCCGGCGTTGACGACCTTGTCCCACGACGCGCCGCCCTTGCGCAGGCCGACCGTGACGCTGACGCCGGAATCATTCAAGTTTTGTGCGTGAGCATGACCTTGTGAACCGTAGCCGATGATGGTGACATTCTTGCCCTTGATAAGGGAGAGGTCGCAATCTTTGTCGTAAAAAACTTTCATGATATTTCCTAATTTTAAATGTAAGGTGTTTATGAACCAAGAAGGCGCGGCGGCCCGGGCCGCGCGGCTCGGACCGACGCGCCGACCTCGTTATACTTTCAGGATGCGCTCGCCGCGCCCAATGCCGGAACCGCCGGTGCGGACCGTTTCAAGAATCGAAGCGCGGTCGATCGAATCGATGAACGCGTCGAGCTTGACCTTGTTGCCCGTCAGCTCGATGGTATACGTCTTTTCGGTGACGTCGATGATGCGGCCGCGGAAGATATCCGCCGTCCGCTTCATCTCTTCGCGCTCCTTGCCGACCGCTCTTACCTTGATCAGCATGAGTTCGCGCTCGATGTGGGCGCCCTCGGTCAGATCGACCACCTTGACGACTTCGATGAGCCGGTTCAGGTGTTTCGTGATCTGCTCGATGACATCGTCCGAGCCGCTGGTGACGATCGTCATGCGCGACAGCGTCGCGTCTTCGGTCGGCGCCACGGTCAGCGTTTCGATGTTGTAGCCACGGGCCGAGAACAACCCGACCACGCGCGACAAGGCGCCCGCTTCATTTTCCAACAAGACAGAAATGATATGTCGCATCTTATAAGTCCTCCGAACCGAGCAGCATTTCAGAGAGTCCTTTGCCCGCTTTGACCATCGGCCAGACGTTCTCGGACTGGTCGGTGATGAAGTTCATGAACACCAGGCGGTCCTTCATGCCGAACGCCTCTTTCAAGGCGCCGTCGACGTCGCCCGGCTTTTCGATTTTCATGCCGACGTGGCCATAGGCCTCGGCCAGCTTTTCAAAGTCCGGCAGCGAGTCCATGTAGGACTCCGAATAGCGCGAACCGTAATCCAACTCCTGCCACTGGCGCACCATGCCCAGGAAGCGGTTGTTGAGCATGATGATCTTCGGCGTCAGGTGGTACTGCTTGCAAGTGGCCAGTTCCTGGATGCACATCTGGATCGAGCCCTCGCCGGTGATGCAGGCCACCGTCGCGTCCGGATTCGCCATCTGCACGCCCATCGCGTACGGCAAGCCGACGCCCATGGTGCCCAGGCCGCCGGAATTGATCCAACGGCGCGGTTTGTCGAAGCGGTAGTACTGCGCCGCCCACATTTGATGCTGGCCGACGTCGGAGGTGATGAAGGCGTCGCCCTTGGTGAGCTGCCACACTTTCTCGACCACCGACTGCGGCTTGATGATGCTGTCCGACGGCGCGTAGGCCAGGCACTCGCGGCCGCGCCATTCGCCGATCTGCTTCCACCAGTCTTTCAACGCCGGGGCGTTCGGCTTGGCTTCGGCGGCGTCGAGTTGCGCCAGCAGTTCGATCAGCACGTCCTTGACGTTGCCGACGATCGGAATGTCGACCTTGACGCGCTTGGAAATCGAGGACGGGTCGATGTCGACGTGGATGATCTTGCGCGGATGGCTGGCGAAGTGCTTCGGATTGCCGATCACGCGGTCGTCGAAGCGGGCGCCGATGGCGATCAGGACGTCGCAGTGCTGCATCGCCATGTTCGCTTCATAGGTGCCGTGCATGCCGGGCATGCCGACGTACAGATCGCTCGAGGCGCGGTAGCCGCCCAATCCCATCAGGGTGTTGGTGCAGGGGAAGCCAAGCTTGTCGACCAGTTTGTTCAGTTCCGGCGCCGCGTGCGCCAGGATCACGCCGCCGCCGGTGTAGATCATCGGCCGTTCGGCTTGCAGCAACAGCTGCACGGCCTTGCGGATCTGACCCGAGTGGCCCTTGTCGACCGGACGGTAGGAGCGCATCTCGACTTCCTTCGGATAGTCGTAGACGCATTTGTTGACGCTGATGTCTTTCGGGATATCGACCAGCACCGGACCCGGACGGCCGGTCCTGGCGATGTAAAACGCCTTCTTGATGGTCGCGGCCAGATCCTTGACGTCCTTGACCAGGAAGTTGTGCTTGACGACCGGGCGCGTGATGCCGACCGTGTCGCATTCCTGGAAGGCGTCCTGGCCGATGGCGTGGCTCGGCACCTGGCCGGAGATCACCACCATCGGAATCGAATCCATGTAGGCGGTCGACAAGCCGGTGACGGCATTGGTCACGCCGGGACCCGAGGTCACGAGCGCCACGCCGACCTTGTCGGAGCTGCGCGAATAGGCGTCGGCGGCATGCACGGCGGCCTGCTCGTGACGCACCAGGATGTGCTGGAATTTATTTTGCTGGAAGATCGCGTCGTAGATGTAGAGGACGGATCCGCCTGGATAGCCGAAGACGTGCTCGACGCCTTCCTCTGCCAGGGCGCGCACCAGAATTTCTGCGCCGGTGATGGGTGTTTCTGCTTCGGTATTCATGAAAACATTCCTTTCAAGGTCCATTGGAGATTGATCGGATGTTCCTTCCTCGCGAAATGCGCGCTGCGCGGCAATGCTCCCGCTTTCCTTTTATGCGCCTACACTATTTCTTTGGGTACCCGTAGCTACCTTACAAAACAACGTTCAACACAACCGGTCGGGCGGAAATTTCTGCTGCGACATACACGGACTTCTCGCGCTTGTGGCGCGGGTCAGAACAAACTGCCTATACATTCAAAGCGCGTCAGGGCGACACCGACCTTGTGTGACGGGCGCGACCAGACCATAAAGCCCCGTGGTCTACGAGGCGCATGACAAGGTACCGTCTTGCACTATTTTGGTCAAGATAAATTATTCGCAAAACATCGGCGCGGCGGCCCGGCGGCGCTAAAAAACATGCAGGAACAGGCAATTTTTGCTAGCATGCGCACAGTTCGCAAAACGGCGCGCACTCCCACCCTTCGACGCGCCGCGCACCGGTGTCCCGGCGACACCGCTTCCAGCGTCGATTAAACAAACAACCGGCCGCAATTTCCGGCAGCTCGCTCCACAACCGCATGGCCACAGACAAAGAATTATCGGACTTTCTCGAAAGTGTAGAGCGGCGCGCTTTCAAGCAGGCGGTGTATGCGGTGCGCAAGGACGAGTCGGCGCTCGACATCGTGCAGGACGCGATGATCAAGCTGGCCGAGAAGTACGGCGACAAGCCGGCCGCCGAACTGCCGCTGCTGTTCCAGCGCATCTTGCAAAACACGATACTCGATTATTTTCGGCGCGAAAAAGTGCGCAACACCTGGGTCAGCCTGTTCTCCGGCATAAGCTCTGGCGGCGGCGAGGAACGCGAGGACTTCGACCTGCTCGAATCCTACGAGGCCGAGCAAGGCACGCAGGCGTCCGAGTCCAGCGCCGACCAGGTCGAACGCATGCAAGTGCTTGAATTGATTGATCAAGAAGTACAAAAACTGCCGGCGCGTCAACGGGAAGCCTTCCTTATGCGTTACTGGCAGGATATGGATGTGGCCGAGACAGCCGAAGCGATGGGTTGTTCCGAAGGCAGCGTCAAAACACACTGCTCTCGCGCCACCCACACCCTCGCCGAGTCGCTCAAAGCCAAGGGGATAAAATTATGAACACCGACGACCTGAACTTCGCCTACAAAGTGCGCCACGCGCTCAACGAACAACTCGACCACCTGCCGCCATCGACCACCGAGCGCCTGGCCAAGGCGCGCGCCGCGGCGGTCGCGCGCAAGAAGGCGCACGCCCCGGTCGCCGTGGCGCAACGCGTGGTGGCCGGCCAGGTCGGCCGTTTCTTCTCGGAGCGCATGTCCTGGCTGGGCCGCATGAGCGTGGCCGTGCCGCTGCTGGTGCTGGCCGCCGGCCTGGTCGGCGTCTACGAATTCGAGGAAGAACAGCGCATCGCCGAACTGGCCGAGCTCGACGCGGCCATGCTGTCGGACGAATTGCCGCTGTCGGCCTATCTTGACCACGGCTTCAACGCCTACCTGACGAAACGCGAGCAATAGGCATGCGCATGCTCGCTCGGATCGCCCTGATCGGCCTTGGCGGCGTGGCCGTGTTCGCCGGCGTCTCATGGACGACGGCGAACCGGCACGCCGCCGTCGCCCCGCCACCGGCGC
>JACMLV010000477.1 GCA_014379395.1 Burkholderiaceae bacterium | reverse complement strand
GTGGATGGCTGGGGCCTGCGTGCCAACCCAAAAAAAATGCCGCGCACCCTATTCCGATAGGGGCGCGGCAAATGCGACAGAGTCGACGACCTACTCGGGCTGGTCGCGCTCGCGCAGCATGTCGGCCAGGCTGCGCGGTGCGGGCTTGAGCGGCAGGCGGTGCTGGGTCCAGCCCAGTTGCTGGCCCGGCGTGAGGAAGCGGAAACGCGTCGCCGCCCAGCGGAACAGGCGGTACACGCCCGGATGGCCGAAGGCGCCGCTCCAGAAGCGCCACACCAGCTTCTCGCTGCGCGAGAACTTGGCGCCCTGCCCGCGCAGCGGATGGGCGACCCGCTCGGCCGGATTGCGGTTGGCCTCGGTGCGCAGGCGGATCAGCAGTTGCGGGATCGGGATGCGCACCGGGCACACCTCGGCGCAGGCGCCGCACAGGCTCGACGCGGTGGCCAGGTCGGCCGTCTCCTCCAGCCCCAGCAGATGCGGCGAGATGATCTTGCCGATCGGGCCGGGATAGGTGGTGCCGTAGGCGTGGCCGCCGATGCGGGCATACACCGGGCAGTGGTTCATGCAGGCGCCGCAGCGGATGCATTGCAGGGTGCTGCGCAATTGCTCGTCGGCGTAGGCCTGGCTGCGGCCGTTGTCGAGCAGCACCAGATGCACTTCGCGCGGACCGTCGCGCTCGTCGCCCCGGCGCGGGCCGGAGATCAGGTTGAAGTAGGTCGTGATCGCCTGCCCGGTGGCCGAGCGGGTCAGCAGGCTGGCCAGCGGCACGATGTGCTCGAGCTTGGCGACCACTTTTTCCATCCCCATCACGGCGATGTGCACGTCGGGCACCGTGGTCGACAGGCGCCCGTTGCCCTCGTTTTCCACCAGCCACAGGGTGCCGGTGTCGGCGGCGGCGAAGTTCACCCCGGACAGGCCGATGTCGGCGTCCACAAAAGCCTGGCGCAGCGCGCGCCGGCCGGTCTGGATCAGCTCGTCCACGTCCTCGGTGTAGGGCGTGTCGGGGATGTTCTCCTTGAACAGCTCACCGATGTCGGCGCGCGTCTTGTGGATCGCCGGCATGACGATGTGCGACGGCTTCTCGTGGGCCATCTGGACGATGTACTCGCCCATGTCGGACTCGAGGCAGGAGACGCCGTGTTCGGCCATGTAATGGTTGAGCTCCATCTCCTCGCTGACCATCGACTTGCCCTTGATGATGGTCTTGGCCCGGTGCGCCTGGGCGATCTTGAGCACGATGGCGTTGGCCTCGTCGCCGGTTTGCGCCCAGTGCACTTGCACGCCGTTGGCCTGCAACTGGTTCTCCAGCTGCACCAGCAGCTCCGGCAGCCGGGCCAGCGCGTGCTGGCGCACCGCTTCGCCGATGTCGCGCAGGCGTTCGAGCTCGTCCGGGTCGGGAAACTGCACGCTGCGCTTGGTTTGCAGGAAGTCCATCGCGCCGCGGAAGCTCTTGCGCAGCTTCGGGTCGTCCAGCGCGGCGCGCGCCCTGGCGTGGAAATCGGCGGGGGGAACGAAATTCAAAGGCTTGGCGCTCATGCCGCCGCTCCCTGGCCGGCGCGGCCGGTGACGATGATGACCCACAGCCAGCGCGGTCCGTGCGCGCCGAAGGCCAGGGTTTGCTGGATGTCCGAGGTTTTCGACGGGCTCGACGCGAGCACCACGTTGGTCGGCATGCCGTCGCCCCAGCGCTCGCTTTTCGCGGCCGCGTGCAGGTCGGCGTGCAGCGTGTCGGCGTAGACCAGCGCCACGTGCAGCGGCGGCACCAGCGACACCGTGCGCGGCGAACCGGCGTCCGGCGCGAGCACCAGGGTGCCGGTCGCGGCGATGCCCGAACGCGCCACGGTAAAGCCGGCGTCGACGCTGTCGAACAGTTCGGCCTTCCAGTTTTCTATCGGGCGCGCAAAGGGCAATGCCTCCACCGCGGCCGGCAG
>JACMLV010000476.1 GCA_014379395.1 Burkholderiaceae bacterium | reverse complement strand
CTCGCCAGATGGCCGACGGGGTAGACGGCGATCGCGAGCGCAAGCCATCGGAGGGCGCCGACGGTCTCCCCATACTCGTCGAGGCCGAACAGGAGGTCGACGACCGCGCGCGAGCAGACGAACAGCGTGACGGCGATGGGGACCACGAGTACAAGCGCGAACTTGATCGACGCACCGAACACGCGGTCGAGCGAAGGCCGACTGCTGCGATCCAGGTAGGAGTACATCGGCAGGACCGACGTCGCTACCGACCACGCGAGAAAGAGCGTCGCTTCGAGGATCCTGTAGCCAGCTCCGTAGGCGCCTACGACGGCGCTCGTCGTAAGGAGCGAGAGCAGGACGATGTCGATCCGGAACGTGACCTGTCCAAGGGCTTCCTGCACGCCGAGAGGGGCTGCCCGCCAGGCGAGTCCGGGCAGACGGTCGAAGCGGACCTCGCGGCGTGGCCTCACGAACCAGCGAAACATGATCGCGAACGCGAACGCGGTGCCGAGCGCGCCGACGACGACGAACGCCACGCACACCGCGACGATGCCGCCGCCTAGACCGATGACGGCGAGGCCGGCCAGCGCCGACACAATCGTCCTCGGAACCGTCGCGTAGAAGTAGTAGTCCATCTGTTCGTATGTCTGGAAGATCGTCTGCGCGCTTGTGGTCGCGAGGCCGAGCGCCTGGAGAACCCCGAGGAGGAGCACGAGCAGCTGGACCTCTTTCGAGTAGCCCAGCAGCGCGACGATGCCGACGGCCAACCCGGCTGCCACGAGCGCGGCGCCGACCTTGAGAACGAGTGCGTCGTAGAAGAGGCGGTCGACGCCTTGCGGCGCGGCATGTGGATCGAGGTGGCCCAGCCCGACGCCGCGCCGCGCAAGGTGAAACTGGCCTGGATCAGCCCCTTGCGCACGCTGTTCATCTTCTCCACCGATTCGCGCCAGGAGGCGTTTTCGATGTCGGGCCTGGCGCTCGCCGAGCTGTTTCGCGCCGGCCAGGCGCAAACGATCGAAAGCGCGGGCCTGGTCGGGCGCGCGCTGTCGCGCGTGATGGCGGCCGTCAACGACGCCGGCGCCGCCCAAGCCGAGGGCGCGGCCGCCTGAGGTCGATGCCGCGCGGAAGGGCGCGGGTAGATTGCGGTTGCATATTTAGAAATGACAATTCACTATTGTTGCCTGAAATATAGTAACATGCCGAAAGGCAATATTTCAGTCGCTAACCCCTGGTTGACTGGTACTGCGAATATCGGTCTCAACAGAGGAAAAAAACAATGGAGTTTTTGATCAAGTCGGTGAATCCAAAAAAGCATAAAAAGCACCTCGCCAGCATGATGTTCCTATTGCTGGCCGCAGGATGCGGAGGCGGGAGTCATGACGCCAATCCAAATAATGCGCCGCAGTCAAATAAAGCACCGCAGTCGCTCGCCAGCGCCTCTGTCGACGCGCCGGATTATGTGCAAATCGTTCAACAACTCTATATCTCGTATTTCGGTCGTCCCGCCGATCCCACCGGACTCGATAACTTCAAGACTCAACTGGCCGCGCTTGGCGGGCCGACCGATATTCAACAGCTCGATCAGGCCTATCGCGACAACCCCGGCATCAAGGCGCTGGTGGACGGTTTTGGCGCGAGCGCCGAATCGGCCGCGCTGTATTCCGGCGATAACGGCGCGTTCGTCACCGCGATCTACAACAACGTCTTGAATCGCGCACCGGATAGCGAAGGATTGGCATTTTGGGTTGGCGCGCTCAACTCCGCCGCCCTCACCAGGGCCAATGCGTCGCTCGCCATCATGGCCGGCGGCTTGGCGAATACGTCCGTCCAAGGCCGTTTGGATGCGGATTTGATCGGCAAGAAGGTGATGGTGGGACGGGGTTTCACCGATGCGTTGGTACTCGCTCCCGTGAATGGCTACGATGGCGACGCCGCCGCCGCGAAAGCGCGCCGCATGTTATCCAGTTTGACTGCCGCCACCGACATCCAGGCATTCCAGAGCACCATCGCCACTTTGGTGAGTGACTTGGCGAGCGCTGTCAATCCCAATCCGCAGGTTCCTCCATCGACGAGCCTGGCCCAATATGCCGGAACATATTCTGGAACATATTCGGGCGACGACTATGGCACGTTCTCCCTGGTTATCTCGCCGTCGGGCGTGGTGGCGCTGTCCGGGCGTTCCATAGCGGATAACCTGTTATTTTTCGGCGCCGGCCAAATCGCCAGTGACGGCGTCTTGGTGATGAGCTTCGGCAGCGTCAGCACTGGCGCTACATTCAGCGGTTTTGTGAACTCGAATACCAGTGAACTTACCGGAACCTGGGAGAATGCGGGCGCGATAATCAAAGGTGGCTTTACTGGGAAAAAGAATCCGGTTCAGTAAATAGGCCAAATCGGCGCTGAAATTGGAGGCGACGAAATCTTGATGATGCGTTCCTCCACCGCTCCCATCACCGCTCCCGTCGCCCGGCCACGTCGCGCACGACGCTGACGCCGGCGCGGAAGGCAATCGTCGTCGGGCTGCGCACCATGCCGCGGCCCACCGACGACTTGCTGGCCGTCGCGCGATGGTTCGTCAATCCCGTCGGTCCGGGGCGAGGGGGATCAAAATCCGACCCCGCCCATCGCC
The DNA here is from genome assembly GCA_014379395.1 of Burkholderiaceae bacterium. Classification (GTDB taxonomy): domain Bacteria; phylum Pseudomonadota; class Gammaproteobacteria; order Burkholderiales; family Burkholderiaceae_D; genus Janthinobacterium. The sequence goes on along the minus strand of JACMLV010000476.1, from coordinate 3,966 downwards.
CGACTATTTTTTCGCTTCGACTCCCCAGGTTCGGCCGCCTCCCTGGCGGAGGCGTCCGCGCGCGCGTTTTATAGTCGGAATCGGCCTATAAAATGGTATGATGGACTACTTTTCTGAGAGTAAATAAGGGTTGAAAAGGTTTCGCCGCCTTCCTCCATGTTTCCATTGATGCCAGCCAGGCGAAGAACTGCTAAAACAACGTGCGTTTATCTTCCATAAAATTGTCGGGATTCAAGTCGTTCGTCGATCCCACCAATTTCCAGGTGCCCGGCCAGTTGGTCGGCGTCGTCGGTCCCAACGGTTGCGGCAAATCGAACATCATCGACGCCGTGCGCTGGGTGCTGGGCGAGTCGAAGGCGTCGGAGCTGCGCGGCGAATCGATGCAGGACGTCATCTTCAACGGCTCGACCCATAGGAAACCGGCCGGGCGCGCCTCGGTCGAGCTGGTGTTCGACAACAACGACGGCAAGGCCGCCGGCCAGTGGGGCCAGTACGCCGAGATCGCCGTCAAGCGCACCCTGACGCGCGACGGCACCTCGACCTATTACATCAACGGCCAGCCGGTGCGCCGGCGCGACATCCAGGACATCTTCCTGGGCACCGGCCTCGGCCCGCGCGCCTACGCCATCATCGGCCAGGGCATGATCTCGCGCATCATCGAATCGCGCCCGGAGGAGCTGCGCGTGTTCCTCGAGGAGGCGGCCGGCGTCTCGAAGTACAAGGAGCGCCGGCGCGAGACCGAGAACCGGCTCAAGGACACGCGCGAGAACCTGCTGCGCGTCGAGGACATCCTGCGCGAACTGAACGCCAACTTGGAAAAGCTCGAGGCCCAGGCCGCCGTCGCCAACCGCTTCCACGCGCTGCAGGCCGACCAGGAGGAGAAGCAAAAGCTGCTCTGGCTGCTGCGCAAGAACGAGGCCCAGGCCGAGCAGGCGCGCTGCTTCCGCGAAGTCGAGCAGGCGCAGACCGACCTCGAGGAGCAGACCGCCAAGCTGCGCCACGTCGAACTGTCGCTCGAACAGATGCGCCAGGCCCACTTCGGCATCGGCGACCGCCTGCACAGCGCGCAGGGGGCGCTGTACCAGACCAACGCCGAGATCGGCAGCCTGGAGGCGCAGATCAAGTTCGTCATCGAGTCGCGCACCCGCCTGCAGGGCCAGCTCGCCACGCTGACCGCCCAGCGCGAGCAGTGGCAGCGCCAGGCCGCCGAAGGCCAGGAGCAGATCGAGGAGGCCGAGTTCCGGCTCGAGGAGTTGGCCGCGCGCGTCGAGCAGTCGCAGATGATGGCCGAGCAAAAGAACGAGCAACTGCCCGAGCTCGACGCCGCCTGGCGCGCCGCCCAGCGCAAGAGCGACGAGTCGCGCGCCCGCATCATGCAGGCCCAGCAGCAGCTGGAGCTGGAGTCGGCGCACCAGCGCAACGCCGGCAACATCCTGTCCGGGCTGGCCTCGCGGCGCGAGCGCCTGCAGCAGGAAAAGAACGGCCTGAACCTGCCCGACAACAGCCATTTGGAAAACCTGCGCTTGCAGCTGGAAGAAAAGCAGCAGGCGCTGGAAGAGCAGGGCTTCGAACTGGAGCAGGCGCTCGAGCGCCAGCCCGGCATGGAGCAGGAGCGCGCCGAGGCGCAGGCCCAAGTCAACGCTGAGACCGCCTCCAATGCCCAGCTCGAGGCGCGCCTGTCGGCCCTGAAGCAGATGCAGGAACGGGTGCAAAGCCAGGGCAAGGTGCAGCCATGGCTCAAGCGCCACGAGCTCGACACCCTGCCGCGCCTGTGGCAAAAGCTGCAGATCGACGCCGGATGGGAAACCGCGCTCGAATCTTTGCTGCGCGAGCGCACCCAGGCGCTGCAAGTGTCCAACATCGACTGGGCCAAGGCCTTTTTCAACGACGCGCCGCCGGCCAAGCTGGCCCTGTTCGCGCCCGGCACGCTGGCCGCGCCGGCCGACGACAGCGGCTTGCCGCCGTTCATCAACCTGCTCAAGCTGAACGATCCGGGCCTGCGCGGCGTGCTCCAGGACTGGCTGCACGGCGCCTATTCGGCCGAGGATGCCGCCGACGCGCTGGCGCAGCGCGCCAAGCTGCCGCCGGGCGCCTATTTCGTCACCCGCCAGGGCCACGTGGTGAGCGCGACCAGCGTGCGCTTTTACGCCGCCGACTCCGAGCAGGAAGGGATGCTGGCGCGCCAGCAGGAGATCGACAACATCGGCCGCCAGCTCAAAGCCCAGCACATGCTGGCCGACGACGCCCGCACCCGCGCCACCCGCGCCGAGGGCGCGCTGGCGAACCTGACGCGCCAGCTCGGCGAGACCCGCCTGCGCATCCAGAGCCTGACGCAGTCGGTGCACACGCTGCAACTGGAGGTCGTCAAGCAGTCCGAGGTGGCGGCCCGCTTCAACCAGCGCAGCGGCCAGATCGAGGCCGATCTGAACGAGATCCGCCAGCAGGAGGCCGAGCAGGCGCAAGTGAAGGCCGAGTCCGAGGAAAAGTTCGAGCAGCTCGACGCCAGGCTGGCCGAGTTGCAGTGCGAGCACGAGGACGGCCACACCGACTTCATGCAGCGTGAGCAGCGCCTGACCGACGCGCGCGAGCAGTTGCGCGAGTTGGAGCGCGCCGCGCAGGAAGCCCAGTTCGCCGAGAAATCGCAGCGCAGCAAGATGGAGGAGTTGCGCCGCACCATCGCCACCGCCAGCACCCAGGCGGCCCAGGTGGCCGGCAGCCTGGAGGCGGGCCAGCGCGAACTCGAGCAGCTCGAATCCGGCGTCGCCGCCGAGGGCTTGCAGGATCTGCTCGAGCGCCGCACCACGCAGGAAAAAGCGCTGTCGGACGCGCGCCACGAGCTCGACCAGATCACCCAGCAGCTGCGCGCCGCCGAGGACGCCCGCGGCCAGTCCGAGCGCAGCTTGCAGCCGCAGCGCGACAAGATCATGGAGCTGCAACTGAAGGAGCAGGCCGCGCGCCTGAACCAGGAACAGTTCGCCCAGGCCTTGCTCGACACCGGCGCCGACGAGGCCGTCCTGAGCGAAAAATTGCTGCCCGAGATGCGCCCGTCCTATCTGCAAGGCGAGGTCACGCGCCTGAACAACGCGATCAGCGCGCTGGGCGCGGTGAACCTGGCCGCGCTCGACGAATTGACCCAGGCGTCCGAGCGCAAGAATTTCCTGGACGCCCAGAACGCCGACTTGACCGAGGCCATCAACACGCTGGAAGGCGCGATCCACAAGATCGACCACGAAACGCGCGACCTGCTGCAGGACACGTTCGATCGCGTCAACCACCATTTTTCCGAGCTGTTCCCGATCCTGTTCGGCGGCGGCCAGGCGCGCCTGATCATGACCGGCGACGAGATCCTCGACGCCGGCGTGCAGGTGATGGCCCAGCCGCCGGGCAAGAAGAACGCCACCATTCACCTGTTGTCGGGCGGTGAAAAGGCCTTGACCGCCACCGCCCTGGTTTTTTCGATGTTCCGGCTCAATCCGGCCCCATTCTGCCTGCTCGACGAGGTTGACGCGCCGCTCGACGACGCCAACACCGAGCGCTTTTGCAGGATGGTCAAACGGATGTCCGACCAGACCCAGTTCCTTTTCATTTCGCATAACAAGATTGCGATGGAAATGGCCCATCAATTGATCGGTGTGACGATGCAAGAGCAAGGCGTATCGCGCATCGTCGCGGTGGACATGGAGTCCGCCGCCGATTTCGCTTCCGAGGCACAAGCAGCATGACAGACCTACAAATGACCCTGTTCGGGGCCGGCGCCGTCTTTATCGTCGGCGTTTTTTCGTACAACAAATGGCAGGACTACAAGGCCAAGAAAAGCGTCGAGCGCGCCTTCTCGACCGACCACGACGACGTCCTGATGGGCGGCGGCTCGGCGCGCGCGGTCGAACCCAAGTTCGACGCCGACCCGGCCGCCGACGACCAGTCCGGCTTCGAAGCGGCGCCGGTCGCGCGCCACGAGCCGAGCCT
>JACMLV010000475.1 GCA_014379395.1 Burkholderiaceae bacterium | reverse complement strand
GACGAGCTGGTGCCGGCCGCGCTCGAGCCGGCCGGCGTCGGCGGCGACAAGCACGGCCACAACGGCCGGCGCCGCGACGGCCACCACTTCCCGGTCGAGGTGAGCCTGAGCCCGTTCCAGATGAACCGCCAGCCGGTCGTCATCGCCCACGTGCGCGACCTGAGCGAGGCGCGCCACGCGACCGAAATGCTGCAGCGCTCGTTCACCCAGTTGCGCCAGTTGTCGGACCATCAGGAACAGATCAAGGAAGCCGAGCGCAAGCGCATCGCGCAAGACATCCACGACGACCTCGGCCAGAACTTGCTGGCCTTGAAGATGGATGTCGCGCCGCTGCACGCGCGCATCAAAGGCGGGCGCCTGCGCGAGCGCGTCAAGATCGTGCTCGACAACATCGACGCGAGCATCGGCTCGGTCAGGGCGATCATGAACGACCTGCGCCCGGCGATGCTGGAACTGGGCCTGCATCCGGCCGTCGCCTGGCAGATCGGGCAGTTCGAGCGCATGACCGGCATCGCCTGCCAACTGACTTCGCCGGACCCGGAGGCCGAGTTCGGGCTCGACGAGGAACAGACGCTGGCGGTGTTTCGCATCTTGCAGGAGTCGCTCTCGAACGTGGCGCGGCACGCCGAGGCGAGCGACGTGCGGATCGAGCTGGCGGCCTATCCGGGCGGCTTTTCGATGAAGGTGGCCGACAACGGCAAGGGCTTGCAGCCGGACGACCGCCGCAAGGGCAATTCCTTCGGTCTGATGGGCATCCGCGAGCGCGCGCTGCTCCTGGGCGGCGAACTGACCATCACCAGCAGCCTCGGCAGCGGGACGGTGTTGCTGATCGCCATTCCGCTCGACCCGGCCAATCCGGGCGCCTGAGGCGGCCCGACCGCCCCGGCCGACGATTTGCCGGGCCGGCCCTCAGGCGGTCAGCGCCAGCTTGCCGCTTGGGCGCGCGCCGCCGGATTGGGCCAGCTGGAACACGCTGACCACGTCCTCCAGCGTGCCGGCCTGGTCGGCCAGCGATTGCGCCGCCGCCGCCACCTCGACCAGCTGGGCGTTTTGCTGGGTCGCCGACTCCATCTGCGTGATGGCCACGTTGACCTGCTCGATGCCGGCGCTCTGGGCGTCGCTGGCGTCGGTGATCGGGCCCATGATGTCGGTGACGCGGCGGATGCTCGAGACGATCTCGTCCATCGTGCTGCCGGCCTGGTTGACCAGCGCCGCGCCGGACTCGACCTGGCCGACCGAATCGTCGATCAGGGTCTTGATCTCGCGCGCCGCCGCCGCCGCCGAGCGCTGGGCCAGGTTGCGCACCTCGGTGGCGACCACCGCGAAGCCCCTGCCCTGCTCGCCGGCCCGGGCCGCCTCGACCGCGGCGTTCAAGGCCAGGATGTTGGTTTGGAACGCGATGCCGTCGATCACGCCGATGATGTCGACGATTTTTTTGGACGAGGCGGTGATCGCCCCCATCGTGTCGACCACTCGCGCGACGATCGCGCCGCCCTTGACGGCCACGTCCGAGGCGGAGGCCGCCAACGCGTTGGCCTGGCGCGCATTGTCGGCGTTCTGCTTCACGGTCGCGGTCAGCTCCTCCATCGAGGCGGCGGTTTCTTCGAGCGAACTGGCCTGGTGTTCGGTGCGCGACGACAGATCCAGGTTGCCGCTGGCGATCTCGTTGGACGCGGTGGCGATGGTGTCGGCGCCGCCGCGCACTTGGCCGACCATGCGGCACAAGCTGTCGTTCATGTCCTTCAAGGCATGCAGGAGCAAGCCGGTTTCATCGCGCGAATCGGCTTCGATCCGGCAGGTCAGGTCGCCCGCCGCGACGGTCTGCGCGATGCTCAAAGCCTGGTTCAGCGAACGGGAAATGGCGCGCGCGACCGACACCGCCAGCAGCAAGCCCAGTCCGATGCCGGCGGCCAGCAAGGCCGCGATCCACAGGCGCGAAGTGTTGTAGAGCTCATTGCCCAGATTGGCGGCGCGGGCGCCGCCGTCGATGTTGATTTGCGCCAGGCGCTCCAGGCGTTTGCGCAGCTCGTCGTTCAAGCGGCTTGACTCGCTTCGCAGCAACGATTTCGCCTCGCCGTTTTTATTGTCGAGGCACAAGGCCATGATTTTTTCATGCTCGGCCATGTATTGATCCCACAGCGCGGAAAATTCCGCGTACAGGGCCTTTTCCTCGGGCGTCGACATCAACTTCACATACTCGGCCCGGTCCTTTTGCAGCGCGGCGGCGGCGGTCGCCAGTTTCTTGTCGTAGAGCGCGATCTCGGACTCCTCGAACGACAGGATGCGCTGCAGCTCTTGGCCGGTGTAATCGGCGACGTCGGCCCTGATTTCGACCAGGGTGCGCACGCTCGGCATCCATTTGCCTTGCATGTCGGCCGAGGTTTGATTCACCCGCGCGAGCTGGATGATCGAAAAAATCCCCAGCAATGCGCTCAGCAGCAGTACCACGCCGAATGAAAACAGCAATTTCGCCGCTATTTTTATGTCTCGAAATAATTTCATGCTTGAACTCCTCCGCCCAATTTGTGAATATTATTATTTTTATATTGTGTTATGCGACCCGGCCGCGCTGAACGGCAAGCCGGAATGCTTGCCGTCCCGGCGGCCGATTCACTCGCCGAACCCTTGAAATAGGAAACGCCGCCCGGTCTTCACCGGACGGCGTTTCCGCCCTCGCGGGCCGTCTGGCCTGCGCGTCGCCAGGCCCGCCCCATTCGGGCGGGCCCTCGCGCGCGTCACGCCGGCATCAGAACGTGTGGTGGAGGCCCAGATCGACCGCGTTGACGGTCGAACCGACGGCCGGCTTGCGGCTCGTCACGTCGGTGTAGAGCATGGTGCGCTTGGACAGCGTGTACCAGTAGCCCAGCGAGGCTTGCTTGTTGGCGCTGCCGTTCTCCGGCTTGATCTGGCCGTAGCCGACCTTGACCGCGCCGGTCGGCACGGCGATGTCGGCGCCGACCAGCCAGTTGGTGTCGTGGAAGCTGTTGAGGCGGTTGTAGCGCGAGTACGACGCCATCAGGTTGGCCGGGCCGATCTTGTAGGCGCCGTTCACGGTCCAGAACTTGTCTTCGTTGGTGGCGCGCTCGTAGCCGATCATCGCGTTCAACGGGCCGTTGGCGTAGGTGGTGGCGATCGAGTACGGGTTGGCGTTGACGACCGGCACGCCGTTGAGCGGCTCTTTCGAGGCGACCGAGACGTTGACCTGGAAGCCACCCATGATCGGGGTGCTGTAGAACACGGCGTTCGAGAAGCGGTTGCCCGACGAGGCGGTCGAGGTGTCGGACATGTAGTTGCCGGTGACGGCGTCGAGCGTGCCGACGGTCTGGAAGCCGAACGGATCGTAGTCCGAGGCCGGGTCTTGCACGGCGGTCAAGTCGCGGCCGAGCTTGACGGCGCCGAACGCGCCCGACAGGCCGACGATCGAGCGGCCCTGGAACAGCGGACGCTGGCCGTTGCCTTCGGTGGTGCCGGTGTCGGGCTGGAAACGGGTCTCCAGGCGGAAGTTCGCCTTCAGGCCGTTGCCCAGGTCTTCGACGCCCTTGAAGCCGAGGCGGTTGTAGTCGCCCTTGGCCACTTGCATGGTGCTGCCGGTGCTCTTGATCAGGCCGACGTCCAGCACGCCGTAGATGGTGACGTTCGATTGGGCCTGGGCCATGCCCGCGCAGGCGGTCAGTGCGGCGATGGCGAGTACGCTTTTTTTCATTATCGTGATCCTTCGATGGGTAGATGGGTGCTGCTGTTTTAAGTACTGCTCAGGTACTGCTGTTTTACGGTTCTTGCTACAACTCTGCGAAACAACTCTGCTAAAACACCGGGGCCGGGACGAGCGTCCCCAGCGCGCGCCCTTGCGGACGCGCGACGTGGAAGCTGCGGGCTTCTTGTTCGTGCTACTGGATTTAGATGCCGCCCATGCACGTGTACTTGATGACCAGATAGTCATCCATGCCGTACTTCGAGCCTTCGCGGCCCAGGCCGGACTGCTTGACGCCGCCGAACGGCGCGATCTCGTTGGAGATCAGGCCGGTGTTCACGCCCACCATGCCGCTCTCGAGGCCCTCGGCGACGCGCCAGACGCGGCCGATGTCGCGCGAATAGAAATACGCGGCCAGGCCGAATTCGGTGTCGTTGGCCTGGGCCAGCACCTCGGCCTCGGTCTTGAAGCGGAACAGCGGCGCCAGCGGGCCGAAGGTCTCCTCCTTGGCCACGCGCATCTCCGGCGTCACGTCGGCGATCACTGTCGGCTCGAAGAAGCTGTGGCCGAGCGCGTGGCGCTGGCCGCCGGCCAACAGGCGCCCGCCCTTGGCGAGGGCGTCGGCGATGTGCTCTTCGACCTTCTGCACCGCCTTGACGTCGATCATCGGGCCCTGGGTCACGCCGGCCTCCTGGCCGTCGCCGACCTTCAGCTTGGCGACCGCCGCCACCAGCTTGGCGGCGAAGGCGTCGTAGACGCCGTCCTGCACGTAGATGCGGTTGGCGCACACGCAGGTCTGGCCGGCGTTGCGGTATTTCGAGATCATCGCGCCCTCGACCGCGGCGTCGAGGTCGGCGTCGTCGAAGACGATGAACGGCGCGTTGCCGCCCAGTTCGAGCGAGAGCTTCTTGATGGTCGGCGCGCATTGCTGCATCAGCACGCGGCCCACCTCGGTCGAGCCGGTGAAGGTGAGTTTGCGCACGGTCGGGTTGCTGGTCATCTCGCCGCCGATGGCGCGCGAGGAGCCGGTCAGCACGCTGAAGATGCCGGCCGGCACGCCGGCGCGCTCGGCCAGCACGGCCAGCGCCAGCGCCGAGTACGGCGTCGCCTCGGCCGGCTTGACGATCATCGGGCAGCCGGCGGCGAGCGCCGGACCGACCTTGCGGGTGATCATCGCGGCCGGGAAGTTCCACGGCGTGATCGCGGCGCACACGCCGATCGGCTCCTTCGTGACGATCAGGCGCTTGTCGGCCCACGGCGATTGCAAGGTGTCGCCGGAGACCCGCTTGGCCTCCTCGGCGAACCATTCGATGAACGAGGCGGCGTAGCCGACTTCGCCCTTGGCCTCGGCCAGCGGCTTGCCCTGCTCGGCGGTCATGATCAGGGCCAGGTCGTCGGCGTTGGCCAGCATCAGGTCGTTCCACTTGCGCAGCACCGCGCTGCGCTCCTTGCAGGTCTTGGCGCGCCAGGCCGGGAAGGCGGCGCTGGCGGCGGCGATCGCGCGCGCCGTCTCGGCCGCGCCCATCTTGGGAATCGTCCCCAGCACCTCGCCGGTGGCGGGGTTGGTCACGCTCAGGGTGGCGCCGTCGTCGGCGTCGCACCACTGGCCGTTCAAATAGGCTTGCTGGCGCAGCAGGGTTGGATCTTTTAATTGCAGCATGGGATGTCTCCAGAGAAAAAGTTAGGGCGAGAGGCGATTGCCGGAAATAAATGCACCGGATGGCGCCGGATTTTCGTTTCCCTGCAAGGCGCGACCGCCTGCGCATAGCGAGCTATGCAATGGCGGGCGTAACGCAGCAGGGGAACGAAAAGACAAGTCAGCGGGTACATTTATTGACAGAAATCGCCTCAAAACTTGGCGGCGGCCTTGTTGCGTCCGCGCAGCCATTCGAGGGCCAGCAGCAGGCAGGTCGAGAACACGATCAGGATCGTCGCCAGCGCGGCGATGGTCGGGCTGATGTTCTCGCGGATGCCGGTGAACATCTGGCGCGGCAGGGTCGACTGGCCCGGGCCGGCCAGGAACAGCGTGATCACCACCTCGTCGAACGAGACGGCGAAGGCGAACAGCGCGCCCGAGATCAGGCCCGGCGCGATGACCGGCAGCGTGATGCGGAAGAACGTCATCAACGGCGAGGCGCCCATGCTCAGCGAAGCGCGCACCAGGTTGTGGTTGAAGCCGGCCAGGGTCGCCGAGACGGTCGTGATGACGAACGGCGCGCCGAGCGCGGCGTGCGCCAGGATCAGGCCGGTGTACGTGTCGGCCAGGCCGATCTGCGCGAACAGCAGGTAGACGCCGACGCCGACGACCACCACCGGCACCACCATCGGCGAGATCAGCACCGCCATCAACAGGCCCTTGCCGGGGAAGTCGGCCTTGTTCAGGCCGACCGCCGCCATGGTGCCGAGCACGGTCGCGATCAGGGTCGCCAGCGGCGCGACGATGAAGCTGTTGCGGGCGGCGCGCATCCACTCCTCCGACTGGATCAGGTTTTCGTACCAGCGCAGCGACAGGCCCGGCATCGGGTACGACAGGAAGCTGCTGTCGGAGAACGAGAGCGGGATGATGACCAGGATCGGCAGCATCAGGAACATCAGCACCAGCGCGTTGAAGCCGCGCAGCGTGAAGAACCAGACCCGCTCGACGAAGGACAGGTAGGGTGGAAATATTGGCAAACGAGTCTTCATGGCGTCTCCTTACATGCTCACGTCGGTTTTGGCGAAACGGCGGTACACGCTGTACAGCACCAGGGTGGCGAGGAACAGCAGCGCGCCGAGGGCGCAGGCCATGCCCCAGTTGATCGTCACGTTGGTGAAATAGGCGACGTAGTAGCTGACCATTTGTTCGTTCGGACCGCCCAACAGTGCCGGCGTGATGTAGTAGCCGAGCGCCAGGATGAACACCAGCAGGGCGCCGGCGCCGATGCCGGGGAAGGTCTGCGGCACGTACACGCGCCAGAAGGCGGCGAACGGATGGCTGCCGAGCGAGACGGCGGCCCGCACATAGGTCGGCGGGATCGACTTCATCACGCTGTAGAGCGGCAGGATCATGAACGGCAGCAGGATGTGGGTCATCGAGATGTACACGCCGAACCGGTTGAACAGCAGTTCCAGCGGCGCCTGCGTCAGGCCGAGGCCCATCAGCGCCTTGTTGACCAGGCCCTCCGACTGCAGCAGCACGATCCAGGCCGCCACGCGCACCAGGATCGAGGTCCAGAACGGGATCAAGACCAGGATCATGAACAGGTTGGCGCGCCGCTCGCTCATGGTCGAGAGCCAGTAGGCCAGCGGATAGCCGATGGCCAGCGCGCACAGCGTGACGACCAGGCTGATCCAGAAGGTGCGGCCGAAGATCTGGGTGTACACCGATTGCTCGGGATCGGCCCGGTAGACGTGGCCGAAGGCGTCCTGCTTCAGGTCGACCGAGGCGAGCAGGTAGTACGGCGAATACTTGGAGCCGTTCTTGGCGATCACCTGCCAGAACTCGGGCTTGCCCCACTCCTCGTCGAGCTCGATCAGGGCCGGCTTGATGGCCGACTCGGCCAGCGGCTTGCCGTCGGCGTCGACCAGCGGCGTGGCGCGCATGGTCTTCATGACCACCGAGCGCGCGCCCGGCAGGTCGGCGTTGATGCGGCGCGCCAGGGCGCCGGCGGTGTTGCTTTCGCGCGCGGCGTTCAGGTCGGCGGCCAGCGCGACATAGGCGGCGTCGGGCGGCACGCCGGTGCGGTCCCATTTCGACAGGGCGGCGACGGTGTGCGGCAGGGTCGCGGCGACCTCGGGGTTTTCGACCGAGCGCATCAACAGCGCGGCGATCGGCACCACGAAGGTGAGCAGCAGGAAGATCGCCAGCGGCGCGATCAGGGCCAGCGCCGCGACGCGCTTGCGCAGCAGGGCTTTATGCAAGTCGCGCTTGAGCTGAGCCGGGGTGGCCTCGGCGGGAGGCGTGGAAAGCGGGGCGGCATGGGCCAAAGAAGTCATAGCGGCGGGAACATCTCGAAAAAGTGAAACGACAAGGCAAAACGGCGGGATCGAACAGCGCCGCGGGCGGACCGTTCAGGGCCGGCTCGGACGCTGTTGCGCACGCGGCCGGGGCAAAGCGGCCAATGGCCCCCGCCCCGCGCCTCCCCCGGGAGGCCGTCGGACTTAGCGATGCCAAGTCGGACAGACTCCCGAGAGGGAGGCGTTGCGACTTACTTGACAGCCCAGGCGGTGAAGCGCTGCTCGAGGTCTTCACCGTGGTCGGTCCAGAACTTGAGGTTGTTTTGCACGGCGTCCTTGGAGTTGGCCGCCGAGGTCGGCAAGCCGCCCAGGACCTTCGCGTCGAGCAGCTTCAGCGCGCCGTTGTTGGTCGGGCCGTAGGCGATCTTGCCGGCGTAGACCTTCTGCGACTCGGGGGTGCTGGCGAAGGCGATGAACTTCTCGGCCTCGGCCTTGTTCGGCGAGCCCTTCGGGATGGCCCAGTAGTCGAGGTCGTAGATGCTGCCGGCCCAGGTCACTTGCAGGTTCTTGCCTTCGCGCTGGGCCGAGTCGATGCGGCCGTTGTAGGCGGTCGACATCACGACGTCGCCGGCGACCAGGAATTGCGGCGGCTGCGCGCCGGCTTCCCACCATTGGATGTTCGGACGCAGTTCTTCGAGCTTCTTGAAGGCGCGGTCGACGCCGGCCTTGGTCGACAGGATCTTGTAGACGTCCTTGGTCGGCACGCCGTCGGCCATCAGGGCGAATTCGAGGTTGTAGCGGGCGCCCTTGCGCATGCCGCGCTTGCCCGGGAACTTGCTCACGTTCCAGAAATCGGCCCAGTTCTTCGGCGCCGTCTTCAGCTTGTCGGCGTTGTAGGCCAAGACGGTCGACCAGACAAAGGCGCCGACGCCGCACTCATGCACCGCTTCCGGCATGAAGTCCGATTTTTTGCCGATCTTGCCCATGTCGATCTTTTCGATCAAGCCCTCTTCGCAGGCGCGGCCGATCACGCCCGATTCGACTTCCACCACGTCCCAGGTGACGTTCTTGGTCTCGACCATGGCCTTGATCTTCGCCAGTTCGCCGTTGTACTCGACCATTACCACTTTCTTGCCGGTTTTTTGGAACGGCTCGATGTAAGCCGCTTTTTGCGCCGCGCCGTTGGCGCCGCCGAAGTTGACCAGGGTGACGTCGGCGTGGGCGAAGCCGGCCGCGGCCAGGGCGGCGCTCATCAAGACAGGGGTAAACAGTTTTTTCATATCGATCTCTCTCGGTTTTTTATGGAATGGACGAACAGTTACGACTTAAATGAAAACACGCAAGTGCGCGGGATCGATGTCCAGCTTCACTTGAGTTCCTTCGGACAACCCCGGCAAGGCCGGATCTTTCAACGTCAACTTGACGAAGCATTCGTCGCCATTCGGCAACACGCAGCGCACGCGCACGTGGTCGCCGAAATAAATCAGGCTGGTGATCGTCACCACGACCGCGTTGGCCGATTGGTCGTCGAGGCGCACCATGTGCACCCGTTCCGGCCGGATGCAGCCGACGGCGGCGTGGCCGACGGCCAGGCTGTTGACGTTCACGCCGGTCAGCACCGTGCCGTCGCTCATGCGCAGGCGGCACTGGCCGCCGGCGGGCGCCTCGACCACGCCGTTGAAGCGGTTGTTGTCGCCGATGAAGCCGGCCACGAACTGGTTGTCCGGGTTTTCATACAGGCGGTCGACCGGGGCCAGCTGCTGGATGATGCCGTGCTCGAACACGGCGACCCGGTCCGACATGGTCAAAGCCTCGCTCTGGTCGTGCGTCACGTAGACGAAGGTGACGCCGAGGCGGTGGTGCAGGTCCTTCAATTCGAGCTGCATGCGTTCGCGCAGCTGCTTGTCGAGCGCGCCGAGCGGCTCGTCCATCAAGACCAGCTTCGGATCGAACACCAGCGCGCGCGCCAGGGCGATGCGCTGCTGCTGGCCGCCGGACAGCTGGCCCGGGTAGCGGTCGGCGAATTTGCCCATCTGCACCATGTCGAGCGCGCGCTTGACCTTCTCGGCGCGGGTGGCGGCGTCGACCTTGCGCACCTGCAGCGGGTAGGCCACGTTCTGGCCGACCGTCATGTGCGGGAACAGCGCATAGTTTTGAAACACCATGCCGATGTCGCGCTTGTGCGGCGGCACCTTGTTGAGCAGCTTGCCGTCCAGGCGGATCTCGCCGCCGGTGGGGAACTCGAAGCCGGCCAGCATCATCAGGCAGGTGGTCTTGCCGGAACCGGACGGGCCGAGCAAAGTGAGGAACTCGCCGCGCTCGATGTTCAGATCGAGGTTTTTGACGACGAGGTTTTCACCATCGTAGGTTTTTTTGACGCCCCGAAACTCCACCAGAGTGTCGCGCTTCGCCGTTGTGCTTTCCAAAATCGTCTCTCCACTTTTTTAATGTGCCGGCCCGGGGGCCGGCAGAACACTGTCTTACAGGTATGACTTTAGCCGCGTTGCCTTACTTGCCCTGCATGGCGTCGGCCAGGATCGCCAGGCCTTCCTCCATCACCTCGTCTTGCACCGTCAGCGGGAACAGGAAGCGCACCACGTTGCTGTACACGCCGCAGGTGAGCAGGATCAGGCCCTTGGCCAGCGCGCGCGTCTGGACCAGCTTGGTGAATTCCGCGTCCGGCGTGTCGGTGCCCGGCTTGACGAATTCCACCGCCACCATCGCGCCCAGGCCGCGCACGTCGGAAATCTGCGGCACCACTTCGCGCAACTGGTTCAGGCGCTCCTTCAGGCGCGCGCCCAGCACGTTGCCGCGTTCGACCAGATTCTCCTCCTCGATCACGTCGAGCACGGCCAGCGCCGAGGCGATCGCCAGCGGGTTGCCGGCGTAGGTGCCGCCCAGGCCGCCCGGCAGCGGCGCGTCCATGATCTCGGCGCGGCCGACCAGGGCCGACAACGGCATGCCGCCGGCCAGGCTCTTGGCGACCGTCATCAGGTCGGGGATCACGCCGTAGTGCTCGGTGGCGAACAGCTTGCCGGTGCGGGCGAAGCCGGTCTGCACCTCGTCGACGATCAGCATGATGCCGTGCTCGTCGCACACCTTGCGCAGCGCCTGCATGAATTCCACCGGCGCGGCGTAGAAACCGCCCTCGCCCTGCACCGGCTCGAGGATGATCGCGGCGACGCGCTTCGGATCGACGTCGGCCTTGAACAGCGACTGCAGCGCGGCCAGCGAGACCTCGGTGCTGATGCCGTGCAGCTCGATCGGGTACGGCACGTGGTAGACCTCGCCCGGGAAGGGACCGAAGCCTACCTTGTACGGCACCACTTTGCCAGTCAGGGCCATGCCCATCATGGTGCGGCCGTGGAAGGCGCCGGAGAAGGCGATGACGGCCGAGCGGCCGGTGGCGGCGCGCGCCACCTTGATCGCGTTTTCCACCGCCTCGGCGCCGGTCGAGAACAAGGCGGTCTTCTTGGCGTGGCCGCCCGGGGTCAGCGCGTTGAGGCGCTCGGCCAGTTCGACATAGCTCTCGTACGGCACCACCTGGTAGCAGGTGTGGGTGAACTTGCCCAGTTGCTGCTCGATGGCGGCGATCAGCTTCGGATGGCGGTGGCCGGTGTTGAGCACGGCGATGCCGGCGGCGAAATCGATGTAGCGCTTGCCTTCCACATCCCAGATCTCGGCGTTCAGGGCGCGCTCGGCGTAAAACTGGCACATCACGCCAACTCCGCGTGGAGTGGCGGCATCTTTTCTCTGTTGCAACTGGGCATTCGTCATAGGTTCACCTCAAAGATTTGTTACAAGACTTGGTACGGGACAGCGAATACTAAAGGTGAATTGGCTCTACAATGTAGAGCCACTTTGATTTTTCTCATGGAGCCACTTTGCGTATTGCTTCCTTATCCGATTTTTTGTTGCAGCGCATCGACCGCGGCACCGAGGCCAACGGCCAGCGCAAGGCGGTCAACCGCCAGATCTACCAGGTGATCCGCGAGGCGATTTTGGACCAGTCGCTGCCGGCCGGGCTGCAGCTGCCGTCGTCGCGCTATCTGGCTATAGAACTGAAGGTCTCGCGCAACACCGTCACCTACGCCTACGACCAGTTGCTGGCCGAGGGTTATCTGGAGTCGCGCGCCGGGGCCGGCACCTTCGTCGCGGACACCGAGCCGGACCGCATCAGCGGCACTTGCGCTGCGCCGCAACATGAGGCCGGCCAGCGCGCCCACATCGGTTTATCGGTGCGCGGCATCCAGCTGGTCGGCCTGGCGGGCGTGAGCAAGACCCAATGGGGCGCCTTCATGCCGGGCATTCCGGACGTGACGCAGTTTCCCAACAAGATCTGGAGCCGCCTGCAAAACAAGTACTGGCGCCGCTCGCGCGCCGACCTGCTGACCTATTCCAGCGGCGGCGGCTACCTGCCGCTGCGCGAGGCGATCGCCGACTACCTGCGGGTGGCGCGCTCGGTCAACTGCGACGCCAGCCAGATCTTGATCACCACCGGCATCCACCAGTCGATGGACCTGGTGGCGCGCATGCTGAGCGACCACGGCGACCGCGCCTGGGTCGAGGACCCGTGCTACTGGGGCACGCGCAGCGTGCTGCGCTCGGTGGGCGTGCAGACGGTGGCCATCCCGGTCGACGGCGAGGGCTTGCAGCTGCGCCCGGAGGACCTGCGCAACCCGCCGCGCTTCATCGTCGCCACCCCGTCGCACCAGTATCCGCTGGGCATGGTGATGAGCCTGACGCGCCGCCGCGCCCTGCTCGAATACGCCGCCGCGCACAAGGCCTGGATCATGGAGGACGACTACGACAGCGAGTTCCGCTACGGCAGCCGGCCGATCGCCTCGCTGCAGGGCCTCGACTCGCACGACCGGGTGCTGTACCTGGGCACCTTCAGCAAAACCCTGTTCCCCGGCCTGCGCATCGGCTACCTGGTGGTGCCGGAGGCGCTGGCCGAATCGTTCGCCACCGGCCTGTCCGAGCTGTACCGCTGCGGCAACACCTACACCCAGGCGATCCTGACCGACTTCATGACCGAGGGCCATTTCGCCTCGCACATCCGGCGCATGCGGGTGGTCTACGCCGAGCGGCTGCGCCTGCTGCACGAGGCGATCACGACCCATTTCGACGACCGCATCATCATCACCGGCGGCGAGGCCGGGCTGCACCTGGCGCTCGGCCTGCCCGCCAATTGCGACGACATCGCGATCTGCCGCGACGCCGGCCTGGCCGGCATCATCGTGCGGCCGCTGTCGCGCTACTACCTCGACCCGGTGACGGCGCGGCGCGGGCTGATGCTCGGCTACGCCAGCGTGCCCGACGAGCAGATCCGGCCCGCCTTCGACATCCTCGCGCGCATCATCAAGGAGCACTGGCCGGAGGCGCAGACGCCGCCGGCCGGACGGCGCGACCGCATCCCGGCGCATTC
>JACMLV010000474.1 GCA_014379395.1 Burkholderiaceae bacterium | reverse complement strand
TGCTGCTGCTGGCCGGCGCCGCGGTCAGCACCCGGCTCTCGATCGGCGACCTCGACCCGGGCGCGCCCGAATTGCGCGCCGACAGCCGCTACAACCGCGACGTGGCCTTCGTCAACGCCGCCTATGGCGCCTCCAGCGATGTGCTGGCGGTCATGGTGCGCACGCCGGACGGCCAGTGCGCCCAGGTCGACACCGTGCTCAAGGTCGACCAGCTCGAGTGGCAATTGCGCCAGGTCGAGGGCGTCGAATCGACCAACACGCTGGCGCTGCTGAACCGGCGCGTGCTGACCGGCCTGAACGAGGGCAATCCGAAGTGGTACGAGATGCTGCCCAGCCAGGACATGGTCAACACCATCACGGCCGGGGCGCCGCGCGGCTTCTATAACGACGCCTGCAACCTGCTGACCGTGTATGTGTATCTGCGCGACCACAAGGCGACGACCCTGGCGCGGGTGGTCGAGCACGTCACCGCCTTCGCCGCCGCCAACGACACCGACAGCGTCAAGTTCATGCTGGCGGCCGGCTCGGCCGGCATCGAGGCGGCCACCAACATCGTCGTCAAGCAAGCCTGGCACAAGATGCTGTGGCTGGTGTATGGCGCCGTCGTGATCCTCGCCTTCGTCACCTTCCGCTCGTGGCGCGCGGTGCTGGTGGCGGTGCTGCCGCTGGTGGTGACCTCGGTGCTGGCCGAGGCCCTGATGGTGGCGCTGGGCATGGGCGTGAAGGTGGCGACGCTGCCGGTGGTCGCGCTCGGCGTCGGCATCGGCGTCGACTACGCGCTCTACATCCTGTCCGTCTTGCTGGCCCAGCTGCGCCAGGGCATGTCGCTGTCGGAGGCGTACTACCGCGCCCTGCTGTTCACCGGCAAGGTGGTGATGCTGACCGGCGTCACGCTGGCCATCGGCGTCGTCACCTGGGTCTTCAGCCCGATCAAATTCCAGGCCGACATGGGCATCCTGCTCGCCTTCATGTTCATCTGGAACATGGTCGGCGCGCTGGTGCTGGTGCCGGCGCTGTCCTATTTCCTACTGCGTCCGGCCAAGCCTGACGCCAATTCCCGTTCCAACATTTCATTCAAAGGAGAATCCGCATGATCGCTGTACAAGACATTGCCTGGGTGCGTTATCAAGTGACCGATCTGGACGCCATCGAAGCCTTCCTGGTCGACTTCGGACTGCTGCGCTCGGTGCGCACCGAGCAGGCGCTCTACATGCGTGCCCACGACGACGCGCACCATGTCTACATCGCCGAACTGGGCGCGAGCAACCGCCCGCTCGGCTTCGGCTTCCGCGCCGGCTCCGCCGCCGACCTCGAGCGTCTGGCCGCCTCCCAGGGCGCCGTGGTCGAGGACAATCCGGACGCGGGCGGCGGCAAACGGGTGCGCCTGACCGACCCGGCCGGCTTCGTGGTCGACGTGGTCCACGGCCAAGCCACCTTGCCGGCGCTGCCGCAACGGGCGCCGATACTGATGAACCCGGCCACCGGCCGCGCCCGCATGGGGCAGCCGGTGCGCCTGAAGCCGGCGCCGTCTTGCGTCGCGCGCATCGGCCACGTGGCCCTGCTGGTGCCCGATTTCGCCAAGTGCTACGCGTTTTACACCGACGTGCTCGGCTTCAAGCCATCCGACACCTATTACGCCGGCGCGCCGGAGAACACCATCGCCGCCTTCATGCGCTGCGGCCGCGGCGAGGTCTTCACCGACCACCACACCCTGGCCCTGGTCACCTCCCAGGACGGCGTGGCGCGCTTCGATCACAGCTCCTTCGAAGTGGTGGACCTGGACGATCTGGCGCAGGGCCACGCCCACCTGAAGGCGCAGGGCCACGAGCACTCGTGGGGCGTGGGCCGGCATATCCAGGGCAGCCAGCTGTTCGACTACTGGCGCGATCCGTTCGGCAACAAGGTCGAGCACTGGACCGACGGCGACCTGGTGAACGATTCCACCCCGGTCGGCCAGGCGCATATCAGCGGCGACGAACTGGCCCAATGGGCGCCGCCGCTGACGCCGGAATTCTTCAAGTGATCGCCGCGCGGCGTTTTTCCACCCATAGTTGAGTAGGGTGGGCGGGGCCGCCGAGGCACGCTTTTGTGCCCACGCGGAAGCACGACAGCGTGGGCACAAAAGCGTGCCCACCCTACGGTTCGCTCCCTTAACTGACCGCCAATATCTCTGCGCGGCATTTTTCCACCCAAAGAGGTCATTCATCATGAAACTAGCCCGATACACCCTTAACGGCCAGACCAGCATCGGCGTCGTGCGCGGCGACCGCGTCATCGAACTGGCGCGCATCCTGCCCGGCGCGCCCGCCACCATCCGCGCCGTGCTGGCGGCCGGCCCCGAACTGCTGCGCCAGATCGAG
>JACMLV010000473.1 GCA_014379395.1 Burkholderiaceae bacterium | reverse complement strand
TCGGCCGGCGCCAGCGCGGCTGGCTCGGGGTCGGGGTGCAGCGCTGGCGCCAGCTGACCCAGGCCGGCTTTTTCCTGCTGTTCATCCTGGCGCCGGTGTTCGACCTGTTCCGGCTCGACTTGAACCTCAAGCATTTCATCCTGTTCGGCATGGACTGGACGCTCGGCCTGGAAGAGTTCACGGCCGGCCGCGCCAGCGCCCTCGACGCCGCCCTGGCGCTGCTGCTGCGCGCCTTCCTGCCGGTGCTGGGCATCGGCGCGGCGCTGATCTACGTGAGCTGGAAATGGGGCCGCCTGTATTGCGGCTGGCTGTGCCCGCATTTCTCCGTCGTCGAAACCATCAACCAGACCCTGCGCCGGGCGATCGGCAAGCAAAGCCTGTGGGACAAGCAGCCGATGGACGAGCGCAACGCCGACGGCAGCCGCAGCAAGCCGGACGCGATCTGGTGGTTCGGCGTGATGCCGCTGGTGATCGGCTTTTCGATGCTGTGGGCGGTGGTGCTGCTGACCTACCTGCTGCCGCCGGCCGAAATCTACGGCAACATCTGGCACGCCACGCTGACGCGCAACCAGAGCATCTTCCTGGGCGCGGCCACCTGCGCCTTCTTCGTCGAATTCATGTTCGCGCGCCACCTGTTTTGCCGCTACGCCTGCGCGGTCGGCCTGTTTCAAAGCCTGGCCTGGATGGGCAACGACAAGGCGATGGTGGTCGGCTTCGGGCGCGAGCGCGCCAAGGATTGCGCCAGCTGCTTTTCGGCCTGCGACCACGTCTGCCCGATGCGCCTCAATCCGCGCAGCGTGAAGCGGATGATGTTCGCCTGCGTGCAATGCGGCCAGTGCGTCGACGCCTGCAACCAGACCCAGAGCGCCAACGCCGACGGCCCACTGCTCGGCTGGGTCCACCAGGCGCGCGCCGAATCGGAGGCCGCGCTCACCGGCAGCGAGGCGCGCCACCGGCAAATCGAGATCGTGCCCGTGCCCGTGCGAAATCTGTCCCGCAATTCAGAGGAAGAAAGCTAATCATGGAAGAATATATCGGCGGGCTGTGGGACAAGCTGGTGACCCGCGTCGCCTATCGCGGCTTTCCCGAGGCCCGCATCGAGCTGCGCCAGATGGAACGCATCGCGCCGATCTTCTTTCGCGCGCTGGGCGGCGACCCCGGTCTGAACGTGCAGTCCGGCACCGCGACCGAGCACGGCGCGCGGCGCGGCCTGCTCGAGCGCATCGCCGGCATCGGCGAGCGGGTCGAGCTGGCCTGGGCCGACGACAACACGCTGCACCTGCCGGCCTATATCGAAACCTTCCCGCACAGCGAATTGAACCGCGAGCTGTACCTGTGGCTGATCGCGCTGGCCGCGCACGACGTCGCGCCCGATGCGCCATGGATCGAGCGCAACCAGCAGGCCACGCAGGCCACGCTGCGCAACCTGCCCGGGCTCGAGCCGCGCTACCAGAAGCTGGTCGAGGCCTGCCTCGCGCTGCGCCCCGATCCGGTGACCCTGCCGGCGCTGGAGGCGCGCGCCGAGCTGGCGATCCGCCAGGCGCTGGTGGCGCCGGGCAGCGTGCCGAGCTACAAGCCGGGACGCAAGCCATCGGCGCCGGTGGTGCTGTGGCTGCATCCCGATCCGCCGCTGCCGCTGGGCAAGGCCGCGCCGGACGAGCGCAAGGAGCCGCAGCAGCCCGAGGGCGGCGCCCAAAAGAAGGACCAGGACGCGCGCAAGCGGCGCGCCGAAAAGGTCGCGATGCCGGACCCGAAAAGCCCGTTCATGCTGCTGTTCCGCGCCGAGAGCCTGTTTTCCTGGGCCGAGTTCATCAAGGTCGACCGTCCGCTCGACGAGGACGACAACGACGACGCCCAGCGCGCCGCCGACGACCTCGATTTCCTCAGCGTGGCGCGCGACGGCAAGACCACCGCCAGCCGGATCCGCTTCGACCTCGACCTGCCGGCCCAGTCGGACGACGACCTGGTGCTGGCCGACGGCATCCTGTATCCCGAATGGCATTGCCGCAAGCTGTTGCTGCAGCCGAACCACGCCCGCATCCAGATGATGGTGGCCAAGGACGCCCCGCCGTGCGAGCTGCCGCTGGCCCTGCGCCCGGCCGCCAAGCGCCTGCGCCTGCAGTTCCAGGCCCTGACGCCGCAGTACGCG
>JACMLV010000472.1 GCA_014379395.1 Burkholderiaceae bacterium | reverse complement strand
GCGGCGCGGTGGCCGGGCTGGGCGGCTGGTTGGTCAGCGCGCCGGGCACGCCGGACGGGTTGGCCGCGGCGGTGGCGTTCGACTCGCTCGTTTGCTGGCTGCGGATCGAGGACAGCTCGGGCGGCGAATTGGGCTTGTACATCTCGGCGGCCTGCTCGACCTTCGAGAAGTCGACGTCGGCGGTGGCCTCGGCGCGCACGTTGCCCTCGCCGACGATCGGGATGATGATCGATTCGACCTGCTTGATCACGCCCTGCTGGAGCTGCTGGACGTAGCGGTACTGCTCCGGGTCGAGGCCCTTGTTGGCGCGCTCGCGGTCCTTTTCCTTCTCGCGGTCGCGGTCCTTGTCCGACAGCAGGTTGCCGCCCTGGTCGACCAGGGTGACGTTGGCCGGCAGCAGCTCGGGCACGCTGGAGGCGACCAGGTGCACGATGGCGCTGACCTGGCTCTGGTCGAGGCCGCGCCCCGGGCGCAGGTTCAGCAGCACCGAGGCGGTCGGCTTTTGCTGCTCGCGCACGAACACCGACGGCTTGGGCAGCGCCAAGTGCACGCGCGCGCTGTCGACGGCGGCGACCGACTGGATCGAGCGCGCCAGCTCGCCCTCGAGCGCGCGCTGGAAGTTGACTTGCTCGAGGAACTGCGACACGCCCAGCTTCTGGTTCTCCATCAGCTCGAAGCCGACGTTGCCGCCCTTGGGCAGGCCCTGGGCCGCCAGGCGCAGGCGCACGTCGTGCACCTGCTCGGGCGGCACCAGGATGGCGCCGCCGCCCTCGGCGAACTTGTACTTGACGCCCATCTGGTCGAGCGCGGCCGTGATGGCGCCGCCGTCGCGGTCGCTGAAGTTGGAGAACAGCACCTTGTACTGCGGCGGCTGGCTCCACATCCAGATCGCGAAGCCGACCGCCAGCAGCACCGCCGCGGCCAGGCCGATCAGGAAATTGCGGCCCATCGGGGTTTTGGCGAAGGCTTGGAATTTGCCCAGCGGCGTGGCCGGCGCCGCGTCGGCCGGCGGTTCGACCCGCGGCGCGGGGTCGGCCGGATCCAGTTCGAGGTCTTGCGCTACTGCCATGTTGGGGTTCCGGGCGTGTCGTCTGTAAACATCATCGTTGAGGGCTTAGCTTGGGCGGCGGTCCAAGAGGGAAAAGGGGCCATGGAGCGCATTATCGGGCGGCGTCCGGCAATCCAATCGCCGGAACAGAGACTCGTTCCCGGCCCTGCTCTGGGATGCGGCGGGGCGGGGCGGTGGTATGCTGTCAGCCTGATCATTGGTGCGCGCGCCATATTGTACCCGGCATGCGCGCGCCGGCCACGGATTTGTTCCGTCAAGGCAATCGATCGCGGCACAGCAACGGAGGAGGCAAGGTGAATACAGGCGGAATCGACATCGGCAGGATCGAGGCCATGATGGCCCAGTTGAAGGCGGCCGCGAGCGCGCCGCACAAGCTGGCGCCGGAACCTTCGGCCGGCGCCGCCGGCGTGGCGCCGCTGCCCAAGCTCAACTTCGCCGACGCGCTCAAGACCTCGCTCGACTCGGTCAGCGCGGCGCAGCACCATTCGGAGGAGCTGGGCAAGGCGTTCGCGATGGGGGACGACAAGGTCAGCCTGTCGGACGTGATGATCTCGATGCAAAAGTCGAGCATCTCGTTCCAGTCCAGCATCCAGGTGCGCAACAAGCTGGTCTCGGCCTACCACGAAATCATGAACATGCAGGTGTAGGTGGGCGACGAGCCGTGGGCGACGAGCCGTGGGCGACGAGCCGCGGGCGGCGAGCCGGAGAACGGCGGCGAGCCCGCCGCGCCCGGGCGGCGCGGCCGGGATCTCAGTCGAGGCCGGCGGCGCGGGCGTTCTGCTCGCGCTCGAGCTTGGTGATGTAGCGCTGCACGTAGGCCAGGTTGCCGCGCGAAATGCCGACGAACTGGCAGCCCAGGCGGCGCTTGACCTTGTTGTTGAGCAGCTTCATGTCCTGCGAGCTGCGCACTTGCAGCGTGGCGGTGACGACGCCGATCTCGGGCAGGTCGATCTTGCAGTCGGCATAACTCTTGCCGATGGTTTCGCCGAGCAGGAATTGGTTGTCGAGGATGGCCACGCCGCCGCAACTGATGTCGGCCAGCGGCAGCACGGTTTCGCCGCCGCCGAGCTCCTCGGGCAGCGGGATGACGGCGCGCACCGGATTGCCGATCGGCGTGTCCATCCGGTAGAACTCGCGCCGCTGCAGGCGGATCAGGGTGGCCGGCAGCGCGATGCGCAGCGCGGCGCCGCCTTCGAACTGGCAGGCCTCGACCCGGTTGGCGGAAAACATGATGCGGATCTTGTCGAGCGTGGTGTCGAAGGCGACGCCGTTGGCGGCGAGCAGGTTGTGGCTCTGGGTCTGGCTGACCGGGCGGTCCAGGATCACGCTGCCGCGCTCGGCGTCGACCGACAGGATCGAGGTCAGGCCGACTTCCGAGCCGCCGTCGGCGCGCATGTTCACCAGTTGATGCTTGGTGCCGATGGCGCGCAGCAGCATCACGATCTCCCGGCGCGACTCCACTTCGTAGTCGTGCCAGTTGTCCATGCCGGAATCGGAGATATTAGCTTGCATTGATGCCTGCCTGTAGGGAGTCGGGGAGCAGCGCGGCGTCGTTTGGCGCCGGCGGCACGGGGGCGCCGCTGTCGCGTGCCGATTCGATATGATATAGCCAGGCCAGCAGTTCTGCAATCGCGCGGTAGAGCGCCGGCGGGATCTGGTGGTCGAGGTCGATATCCATGAGCAGCGACACCAATTCCTTGGACTGGTGCACGAACACGCCGTGCTCCTTGGCGCGGGCGATGATCTGTTCGGCCACCAGGCCGCTGCCCTTGGCCACCACCTGCGGCGCCCCCGAGCCGTCCTGGTAGGCCAGCGCGACCGCGCTTTGCAGGCCGCGCCGCTTGGCGTCAACGCGCATGGCCGGGTGCCCCTTGCGGATCGGGCGCGCCGGCCTCGTCGGCG
>JACMLV010000471.1 GCA_014379395.1 Burkholderiaceae bacterium | reverse complement strand
GCTGGTGCTGCCGCGGATGGAGCGCTGGCTGGGCGCGCTGCGCGCCGACGAGCCGTACTTCGTCGCGTCGGCGCTGCCTGTGGATGCCGACTGCGTCGGGCTGACCGAGGCGGCGCGCGGCAGCCTGGGGCACTGGGTCTCGATCCGCGCCGGCAAGATTGCCAACTACCAGATCATCGCGCCGACCTCGTGGAACTTCTCGCCGCGCGACGCGGCCGGCGTGCCGGGCGCATTGGAGGCGGCGCTGGTCGGCGCCCCGGTGCTGCCGGGCGAGACGACGCCGCTGTCGGTGCAGCACATCGTGCGCTCGTTCGATCCGTGCATGGTCTGCACGGTGCATTGAGGGCGCCGCCATGTCGATGCAAAAACCGATCCCTCCCGTCCGGCCGCGTCCCGAAGTGCCGCAGATGGACGGCATCGACGAGGCCACCTGGCTCGACGTGATCCAGAAGATGGACGAGGTGTATTCGCAGCTGGTGGAGGACGAGACCGCGCTGCAGGAAAAGAACGAGGAGCTGGAGCGCTCGCAGCAATTCATCTTCAGCCTGCTCTCGGCGATGAGCGACGTGCTGATCGCCTGCAACCACGCCGGCGCGATCGAAGAGACCAACGCCGCGCTGTGCCAGCTGGTCGAGCGCGACGAGGCCAGCCTGCGCGGCATCTCGATCTATTCGCTCATGGCCGACGAACCGAGCGCCGAGCGGCTGCGGCGCGTGATCGAGCAGGGCGCGCCGCGCCGCGCCGGCGCCATCGTCGAACTCAATCTGTTGGATGGCAGCGGCAACGCGGTGCCGGTCGACGTCAACTGCACGCCGCGCATCAACGGCGCCGGCAAGCGCGCCGGCTACGTCTTCGTCGGCCGGCCGATGGGCGAGATCAAGCGCGCGTATCGCGAACTGAGCGAGGCGCACGAGGCACTGAAACGCACCCAGCAACAACTGCTGCACGCCGAGAAGATGGCCTCGCTGGGCCGGCTGGTGGCCGGCGTCGCGCACGAATTGAACAACCCGATCAGCTTCGTGCTGGGCAACGTGCACGCTTTGAAACGCTACAGCGAGCGCTTCGCCGGCTACATCGGCGCGCTGCACGAGACCGGGCCGAACGCCAGCACCGAGGCGCTGCGGCGCTCGCTGCGCATCGACCACATGCTGGCCGATCTGCCGTCGCTGATCGGCGGCACCTTGGAGGGCGCGCAGCGCACCACCGACATCGTCAACGGCTTGAAGCGCTTCTCCGCGCTCGACCGCGACGAGCGCGCGCAGTTTGATCTGAACGGCGAGATCGAGCGCGCGATCCACTGGATCAGCAAGGGCGCCGCGCCGGATTTCGCGGTGCACTGGCGGCCGGGCGCGCCGCTGCTGGTGATGGGCAACGCCGGGCAACTGCTGCAGGTGTTGATGAATTTGATTCAAAACGCCTACGACGCTGCGGCCGGCGGCGGCGCGCCGCCGCAGTTGTGGATCGTCGAGCAGTCCGACGCGGCCAGGGTGCGCCTGCTGCTGCGCGACAACGGCACCGGCATCGAGCCGGAGCACTTCTCCAGCCTGTTCGACCCGTTCTTCACCACCAAGCCGGTCGGCAAGGGTACCGGGCTGGGGCTGTCGATCAGCTACGGCATCGTTGAGCAGCATGGCGGGCGCCTGTACGCGCGCAACGGGGCGCGGGGTGGGGCGGAGTTCGTGGTTGAGTTGCCGAGGGCGCCGGTTGCCTCGCTCTGATGGAGGTTCAAGTTCTACAGGAAACGGCATTGAGCCGTTTAGTATGGAAACATCCACCGACGCAATTTTTAACCGAAATTACCAGCTGCTTTTGCAGCACCGGACACTAAAGGGGGTGCAACCGAAGATGATCGACGCGTATTCGCGCGCCATCCGCCGAGTCGGCGAGCGCTTCGACCGTCAAATCGACAGCCTGAGCGCGCAGCAATTGACGGACTACTTCACGGAACTGGTTGAGTCGCACTCGTGGAGCACGGTCAAGCTCGACCTGACAGGGGCGCCGGCCGCCACGACTCCCCTCGACCGCGGCGGCGTCCAGGTCGCCTTGCGCCAGGTGGTCGCGGCCTGCGGCCTAAAAAAAAGATCACCCCGCACAGCCTGCGCCATAGCTATGCGACCCACCTGATCGAAGCCGGTGTTGATCTGATCGAGGTACAGAAATTCCTCGGCCATCACTCCATTCTCACCACCGTGCGCTATACCCACCTGACCGACCAGACCAAGCATCACGCCCTCGATCGGATTAACGGCTTGATGGATGGCTTCACCATCGCCTGGAGGCGGGTTAAATGATCAGGCTTGCCGCGGTCATCGAAACCTTCGAGGCGCACTTGCGGGCGCAATACCGCGATCGACTCACTGCCCGACCACAACACGCCGCACAAGCAGCTTGACCTGCGGAGCACACCGGAAGAGTTTCACCTCGGTGCCGGCGCGTTGGCCTTCGCCGTGAACGGCAGAGGACCGCATGTGGACCACAACCGCGAGTGCGACGACGGGGCCGCCGCCCTCGCCCACCCCGATGATGGTG
>JACMLV010000470.1 GCA_014379395.1 Burkholderiaceae bacterium | reverse complement strand
TCGCGGCTGGCGTGCGGATCGGCCGCGCCGGCGTTTTTGGAGATCGACAAGACCCGGTTCCAGGCCAGTTCCGCGATCAGATTGGCCTCTTTCCACAGGAAGTTGCGGTCGAGCGTGCCCAAGGTGGAGAGATTGATGTGGGCGGTGCGGCCGACCGCATAGGCCGGATTGCCCGCGTTGTCGGTGGCGGGCAAGCCCAGCGCGGCGAGGTCGACGCCCTGGGTGCTGGCCAGATCCTGGTTGGTGTGCAGCGATCCCTCGATGGCGACGTTGTAATTGCCGAAGGTCTTGCTGGCGCTGGCGGCGAAGGCCTTGATGCCCTCCTGGTAGGCCAGGTAGTAGCCGACCGGCTGCGGGCCGGCGGGCCCCATGCCGACCTGGGGCACCAGTTGCGGCGCCTTCGAGTGGAAGCGCAGCACATAGAAGCCATAGTCGACCTCGTCGCCGCGGTAGCGCAGCTGCAAACCGCCCTGCCCCGAATTGCCGCCGTCGACGATCTTCGTCAGCGGCACCGGGCCGGTCGGCACGAACAGGTTTTCCGCGCCGGCCAGGGTCACGTCGTTATTGGAGAAATAGCTGCCGGCGCCGGGCAGGCGGGTGGCAACAAAACTGGTCTGGTAATAGGCGCCGACGCTGACCCGGGAATTGAGCTGCATCTGGGCCGACACCTGCGGCACCGGCCGGATCGCCTCCTTGAACTGGGTGCTCGGCACCGAGATCAGCTTGACCAGGTCGACCGGCATCTGGCCGCCGGAGATCGCGTTGCCGCCGAAAAACAGGCTTTCGCCCCACAGAATCGAATGGCGGCCGGCGCGCACGGTCGCCTGGCGCCCGTCGAGGTCGAATTTGCCGAACACGAAGGCGTCCAGCACTTCCGCGTCGCGCCCATGCTGCTTGCGGGTGCCCTCCGTGAAGGCGTTGAAGGCGGTCGAGGTCTGGTTCGGCACGGCGCCGCCGGCGAAGCCGGGATTGTCGTTGTTGCGGTTGTACACCCGGTCGTACCAGGCCGCGCCGCTGACGCGAAAGCCGAACGCCTTCTGGTAGGTGACGTCGAGCTCGCTCAACAGGTCGACCCGGCTCGACACCAGGCCCTTGCCGAAATTGCGGTCGCCGTCGTCGAGGTTCGGATTGGCCAGCAGGCCGGGATTGGCCTCCTTCAGCCGGCTCGCCGCGCTGTACTTGACGGTGTTGTCCCAGCGCACGGCCAGGTCGGGATTGTCGATTGCCAGATCGACCGCGCCGGCGCGCCCCAGCGCCAACGCCAGTGCGGCGCCGAGCATGGCCGGCCGCGGATTGATGGATGGGAAGGTGCCAGAACGCGGGCGCACGGGCCCCTGGCGAAACGTCGCTGTACGAAGCATTGCAGTCTCCTATATGTCGTTTTTTTAACGTTGCTCTTGATACGCCTTGGCAACTGAATTTAGTGTAGCACCACTTTATCGATTTTTTTATAAATAAACGATTATTTTTTATTTTGAAGATAAAAGCATAGATAAGCTATAATTTTTCGATTGCGACACGATTCATTGGGAAATAGATAAAATGGCGGCCGGGGGCGGCAGCGCCCCGCAACAAGACTTGTCCGACGCCTCATCCCCTTTCCCGATCGGTGACCCCATGCCACAACCAGCCAGCCCGTTGAAACCCGCCGCGGCCAACGCCGCCAACAAGAACCTGACCTCGATCGCGTTCGAGCGCCTGCGCGGCGACATCCTGCGCGGCAACCTGCGGCCGAGCGAGCGGCTGCGCATCACCAGCCTGAGCGAACGCTATGAAATCGGCGCCACCGCGATCCGCGAGGCCCTGTCGCGGCTGGTCACGGACGGCATGGTGACGTCGGAGGACCAGCGCGGCTTTCGCGTGTCCTCGGTGTCGCGCGACGACATCCTCGACCTGACCCAGACCCGGGTCGAAGTCGAGGGCCTGGCGCTGTCGAAGGCGCTCGCCGCCGGCGACGTGGACTGGGAATCGAACGTGCTGAGCGCCTATCACCGGCTGTCGAAATGTCCTCAGCCGGAGCCGGGCAACGATGAGCATTACGCGGCCTGTTACGAGATCTGGATCGACCTGCACCGCGACTTCCACCGCACCCTGATCGCCGGCTGCAAGTCGCCCTGGCTGATCAAGCTGTGCGGCATCCTGTACGACCGCGCCGAGTTCTACCGCAACCTGTCGGCGCAACACGACATGTCGGGCGCGCGCGACGTCAACGCGGAACACCGGGTGCTGATGGAGACGACCCTGGCGCGCGACGAAAAAGCGGCAACAAAGGCGCTCTCGGCGCACATCTGGCACACCACCAACATCATCTTGAAAAACGAATTCGCCAAGGACGGCGCGCAAAAGCACGACAAAGGGTCCTGAACACCACATCAATCCAAGCGCCAGACCGGACGCAGAACCGGCTGGCCTCCCGGGGTGGGATCCCGCCGGGATACAACCACGAACGGAGACACCGGTGGAGACATCGCACAAACCAACCTGGGACCAGGCCTATGCAATCAAGGCGCCACCCCTGAAGAAGCCCGCGCTGGGCTTCGAAATGAAAGTCGGCACCCGCCTCGGATGCGGGTTCGGCATGGTCCTGGCCATGCTGATCATGCTGACCGCGATCGGCATCGTGCGCCTGAACCAGATGCAGTCGCGCATCGATGAAATCACCCACTTCAACAACCTGAAGGTCAAACTCGCCAGCGCCATGCGCGACACCGTGTTCGAGCGCATGATCGCGCTGCGCACGGCAGCCCTGGTCAGCGGCGTATCCGAAATGCAACCGGAAGCCGAGCGCATCCGCGCCGAAGCGCAGCGCTACGCCCGGGCCGAACAGAAATTGCGCGCGCTGTTCGTGCGCGGCGCCTCGGCGCAGGAGGAGGCGCTGCTGGGCAAGATCAAGCAGGAGGAGGCGAACACGGTGGCGCTGGTCGAGCGCGCCATGAGCCTGGTCTTCGCGAACCAGGCCGACCAGGTCTACACCGTGCTCACCGGCGAACTGATTCCGGCGCAAACCCGATGGATGGCCGCGCTCGGCGCCCTGATCGAACTCGAGGACGGGCAAACCGCGCAGGCCGGGCAAGCCGCCGAAGCGGCCTCGGCGAGCGCGCGCGCCTGGATGCTGGGCCTCGGCGCGCTGGCGACCTTGGGCGGCATGGCGGTCGCCTTCCTGATCACCCGGAAACTGGTGCGCCAGCTCGGCTGCGAACCGCGCTACGCCTGCGAGGTCGCCGGACGCATCGCCGCCGGCGACCTGGCCTGCGCCGTCGAGACCCAGCCCGGCGACCGCGGCAGCCTGCTCTACGCGATGAAGGCGATGCGCGACAACCTAGCGCTGCTGGTCGGGCAGGTGCGCGCCGACACCGACATGATCGTCAGCACCACCGTCGAAATCGCCAAAGGCAACCTCGACCTGTCGAGCCGCACCGAGGAACAGGCCGGCTCGCTGAAGAAAACCGCCGCCTCCGTCGAAGACCTGAACGTCGCCGTCCAGCGCAACGCCGACAGCGCGCAACAGGCCGACGCGCTGGCGGCGAGCGCGTCGGCCATCGCGCACCAGGGCGGCGCGGTGGTGGCGCGCGTGGTCGACACGATGAGTTCGATCAAGGCCTCGGCGCGCAAGATCGTCGACATCATCGGCGTGGTAGACGCGATCGCCTTCCAGACCAACATCCTGGCCCTGAACGCGGCCGTCGAGGCGGCCAGGGCCGGCGAACAAGGGCGCGGCTTCG
>JACMLV010000469.1 GCA_014379395.1 Burkholderiaceae bacterium | reverse complement strand
GCAGGGCGTGTACTGGCAGCCTTACCAGTATCCGAAATCCCCGACTTCTGGCACAATCTCACGGAGCGGCATGTGTCAAGGCGGCGTGCTGTTTTGCCGGTTCTCTGCGTATTGCAAAATAGGGAGGCGGTTCCGCAACTGCTCGACGTCTTACCGTACCACCCCGCCGACATTGCGATTGTCATGATCGAATGCCTGGCGCGGCTCGTCGAGTTCGACGCGCACTTCGCGCGCCACGCCGCCCACACGTTTCACGGCGCCGACGCCCGGCACCGCCAACAGGCGCTTGGTGACGGCGTTGTCGACGAACCAGCTCAGTTCCTGGTCGTCCATCCGGCTGGCCGCGCCGTCCTTGGCGGTGGCGGCGAAGGTGAGGATCACGCGGCCGGCGGTCGAGGCCTTGGTCACGCTCGGGTCGCGCAATTCGCCCGGCAGGTCGGCGCGCACCCGCGCCACCGCGTCGCGCACGTCGTTGACGGCTTCGGCGATCTGCTTTTCGAGGATGAATTCGACGGTCACGGTGACGGTCCCGTCGAGCACCTTGGTGTAGACGTTTTTCACGCCCTGCAGCGTGGCGACCGAGTCTTCGATCTTGCGCGCGACCTCGGTTTCCAGCTGGGCCGGGGCGGCGCCGGAGAGCTGCGCGCTGACGGTGACGATGGGCAGTTCGATGTCGGGGAAGTCCTGCACCGGGTTGGCGCGGTAGGCCAGCAGGCCCGCCAGCGTCAGCAGCACGAACAGCATGATCGCCGGAACCGGGTTCTTGATCGAGAGGGAGGAAAAGTTCACGCGCGCTCCTCGTTTAGTGTTGGGACGGTGCGGCCGGCGTAGGCGCGGCCGCCGACGCGGTGCCGCCCGGGGCGGGGACCGGGGCCGGCACGGCGGCGACCGCATTGGCGACGTTGCGCACCAGGTCGCCGTCGTTGAGGAAGCCGGCGCCGCTCACCACCACCGGCGTGTCGGCCTTCAAGCCGCCGACCACCTCGATGCGCTCGCCCAGGCGGCGCCCGGTCTGCACCTTGAGCTGGCTGACGCGCTGGTCGGCGTTCAGGCGGAACACGTAGCTGAAGCCGTCGCGCACGGCGATGGCCTGCTGCGGCACGGTCAGCGCGGCCGATTCGCCCAGCTCGAAACGGCCGCTGGCGAACATGCCGGCCTTGAACGGCGCCGCGCCGCCGGCGCCGCCCGGCAAATCGACATACACCAGCGCCGAGCGGGTTTGCGGATCGACGGTCGGCGCGATCATGCGCACCCGGCCCTCCAATTCGCCGCCGTTGGCCGCTTTGACCAGCGCCTTGACGCCCGGTTTCAGCTGGCGCAGGTCGGCCGCCGGCACTTCGGCGCGCCATTCGAGGCGGCCCTGGCGGATCATGCGGAACAGTTCCGTGCCGCCGGGGACGACCGCGCCGACGGTGGCCGCGCGCGCCGAGATCACGCCGGCGTCGGGCGCCAGCACCTGGGTGTGCTTCAGGCGCAGCTGCCGGCTCGCCTGCGCCGCCTTGGCCGAGGCCAGGCGCGCGCTAGCGGTCTGCTCGGCCGTCAGGTATTGGCTGATTTGCTGGGCGCTGAGCGCGCCGGAGCTTTCCAGCGAGCGGGCCCGGGCCGCGTTGCCGGCCGCCTCGGCGG
>JACMLV010000468.1 GCA_014379395.1 Burkholderiaceae bacterium | reverse complement strand
GGGGGACGCTTAGCGTCCATCCTTCACCGCTTGCCAGGGATCGGCGAGTCCCTTCATTCGTCAGGCCGCTCAATCATGTCAATTCGAATCCTCGCCCGGCAAATCGACATCACCACGCTCGCCGTCGACGCCATCGTCAACGCGGCGAATTCCTCGCTGCTCGGCGGCGGCGGGGTCGATGGCGCGATTCACCGCGCCGCCGGCCCCGATCTGTTGGCGGCATGCCGCGCGCTCGGCGGTTGCGACGCCGGGGACGCCAAGCTGACGCAAGGCTATCGCCTCCCGGCCAAGTTCGTCATCCACACGGTTGGCCCGGTATGGCGGGGCGGCCAGCATGCTGAGCCAGACCTGCTCGCTTCCTGCTACAGGCGTTCGATTGAGGTCGCGGCAAGCGTCGGCGTCAGGACAATTGCGTTTCCCTGTATTAGCACCGGCGTCTACGGCTATCCGTTCGAGCCGGCCACGCAGATCGCCGTCGCAACGGTTCGAGTGGCGATCAGCGAATTTCCCGCCATCGAGGAAGTCATCTTCTCTTGTTTTTCAAGCGCCGATCTCGCCGTTTATACGCGATATCTCCAGCAGGGCGCCGCCTGAAAATCCCGTCCCGCCGAACTGCGGCCGCCGCGCGCAGCATCGCCGCGCCGGGGCCGCTTTACCGTATCGGCAATCATAATAAAATTTCTACCGAGAAATATTAATTGTAAAAGTGCTTCAGAAATCCGGCGAGTTTCCGTTAGGATATATATTCATTTTCGCCGGAGCGCATCATGTCAAAGCCCATCCTGTTCGCCTCCCTGTGCCTGGTTTCGACCGGGGTCGCGGCCGCGGCCAACCTGACCGAGGTCGAGACGCGCTGGCTCAGCGCCGGCGCGCCGGTGCTGGCCTACGCCAAGCAGATCAAGCTGCCGATCGACATCATCGTCCAGCCCCAGGCCAGGCCGGACGACGTGCCGTTCGCGATGGGGTTCGACGGCGGGCGCTGCAAGCTGGTGCTGTCGATGCGCGGCAATCCGCAGGCCGAGGACATCCTCGAGCCGGTGCCGGCGGCGCAGCGCGCCTTGATGATCGAGGCGATGACGGCGCATGAAATCGGGCATTGCTGGCGCTACACGCAGGGCGACTGGCATCTGCTGCCCAGGGGCATGGTCGAAGTCGGCGAGCAGAGCGCCGCCGACGCCCAGTTGCTGGTCGACGCCAAGGGGCAGCGCGCAACCCGGCGCGAGGAGGGCTTTTCCGACCTGGTGGCGCTGGCTTGGATCTGGCGCCGCCATCCCGGCCAGTACGGCCAGGTGTATGCCTGGCTCAAACAGGTGCGGCGCGACCAGTCGGCGCCCGGTGGCACGCATGACACCACCGCCTGGCTTCGCCTGGCCGCGGACGGCTCCGCCTTCGCCTCGGCCGACAGCCCGTTCGAGCAGGTGCGCCCGCTTTGGAGCGCGGGTTTGACCGGCGATCAGTAAGGCGCCCGCGCGGCATCCCATTTTCCGTGGATGGTTCGGTGACGCACAGATGGATGCCGCCCGGCGGCGTTTAATCTGCTCGTTGATCAACCCGGAAAAGGATTCCATCATGAACAAGCTTATTCTGCTTGCGCTGGGCGGTTTCGCCAGCGCCCTGTTTGCCACCACGCCGGCATGGGCCGCCAATGAGGACACGGCGGCCTACCGCAGCGCCAGCGACAAGGCGGCGGCCGACTACCGCGGCGCGAACGCCGAGTGCGCCAAGCAGCGCGGCAACGACAAGCAGGTGTGCCTGCAGCAAGCCAAGGTCGACCGCGCGCGCGCCGATGCGGAAGCTGTCGAGCAGCACCGC
>JACMLV010000467.1 GCA_014379395.1 Burkholderiaceae bacterium | reverse complement strand
GCTGCCTGTTTGCACCGACAAGGACGACCAGAAATTCCTCGAGGTGGCGCGCGACGCAGGCGCCACGACGCTCATCACCAAGGACAAGGCGCTGCTCAAGCTGGGCCGCAAAACCGCCAACGCCGGCATGTTCAAGATCATCGTGCCGCAGGCCTGGAGCCTGAGCTAGAATAAAGCGAGGCGGGACAATGTAGGGTGGGCACCTTTTGTGCCCACGCGGTACATGCAACGCGTGGGCACAAAAGGTGCCCACCCTACGAGTCTTAGGCTTACGGACGCCCGCCCACAGAATAAACAAGATAGGTCAACCCACTTTTCTCCCGCTCGCCATGAATAGCCCCGTCCCGCACTTCACGCCCGCCCTGCCGACCCGACTGCCGGCCGTCGGCACCACGATTTTCACGCGCATGTCGGCGCTGGCCGCCGAGCATGGCGCGGTCAACCTGGGCCAGGGCTTTCCCGACTTCGACTGCGAGCCGCCACTGATCGACGCGGTCGACGCGGCCATGCGCGCCGGCTTCAACCAGTATCCGATGATGACCGGCGCGGCGCCGCTGCGCGAAGCCATCGCCGCCAAGATCGCCGCCAACTACGGCCACGCCTACAACGCGGCGACCGAGATCACCGTCACCGCCGGCGCGACCCAGGCGCTGACCACCGCCATCCTGTGCTGCGTGCATCCGGGCGACGAGGTGATCGTCATCGAGCCGGCCTACGACAGCTACCTGCCGGCCATCGCGCTGGCCGGCGGCGTGCCGGCGCTGGTGCAGATGGAGGTCGGGCCGCGGGGCTACAGCGTGCCGTGGGCCAAGGTCGGCGCCGCCGTCACGCCGAAGACGCGCCTGATCATCATCAACTCGCCGCACAACCCGACCGGCTCGATCCTGCGGCCGAGCGACATCGAGGCGCTGGCCGGCATCGTGCGCGGCAGCGACATCCTGATCCTGTCCGACGAGGTCTACGAGCACATGGTGTACGACGGCGTGCGCCACGAATCGATCTGCCGCCACCCGGAACTGGCGGCGCGCAGCTTCGTCGTGTCGAGCTTCGGCAAGACCTATCACGTGACCGGCTGGAAGGTCGGCTACGTGGCGGCGCCGGCGCCGCTGAGCGCGGAATTTCGCAAGGTGCACCAGTACAACGTGTTCACCGTCAACACGCCGATGCAGCACGGCCTGGCCAGCTACATGGCCGACCCGGCGCCCTACCTCGGCCTGCCGGCGTTTTACCAGCGCAAGCGCGACCTGTTCCGCGCAGGTTTGCAAGAGACGCGCTTCGAGCTGCTGCCGGCCGACGGGACCTATTTCCAGTGCGTGCGCTACGGCGCCATTTCGGACGCGCCGGAAGCCGAGTTCGCCGAGTGGCTGACGCGCGAAATCAAGGTCGCGGCGATTCCGGTGTCGGCCTTTTATCAGGCCGGAAAAGAATCGGGCATCGTGCGTTTTTGCTTCGCCAAAAAGGACGACACCCTGCGCCTGGCGCTGGAGCGGCTGGCGCGCATTTAGCAGCCCGGCGCAGACCGGGCCGATGGGAGCGATGATGGCTGGACGACGCATGTTGTTATCCGAGCTGCGGCCGGGCGAGGCCCTGCCGTGGGACTTGTACGGCTTTGACGAGCCCTGCGCCCCGCTGCTGCTGCGCAAGGGCGACTTGGCGCCCGCCGCCGACCAGATCAAGGCGCTGGTCGAAGCGGGGCTGTACGCCTGCGCCGACGACGCGCCCTCCGTGCTGCACCAGCTCAACGACGCCAACTGGCGCCTCGAACGGCTGCTGCACGACTTGCACGCCAACAACGACGCCGAGCGCGACTTGCGCGACATCGCCGCCTGCGTCGTGGCCGCGGTCGAACAACATCCCGACATCGCCCTCGCCTGCGTCTTCCTGAACCAGATCGGCGGCAGCCACGCGGTGCGCCACAGCACCGAGACGGCGGTGGTCGCGACCCTGATCGCGCACGGCTTGCAGGCCGGGCCGCAGACGACGCTGCGCGTGGCGGCCGCCGCCCTGACCATGAACGCGAGCATGGTGCACCAGCACGACAGCTTCCAGAGCCGCCGCACGGCCCTGACGCGCGAGGAGATCGAGCTGATGCGGCGGCACCCGGCCGACAGCGCGGAATTGCTCAAATGCGCAGGCATCAAGGACGAGGAATGGCTGGCCTGCGTGATGCTGCACCATCAACACGACGGCGGGGACGAGGACGACGGCGGCGTGGTCAACCGCGACGCCCGCCTGATCGGTCTGGCCGACCGCTATTGCGCCCGCGTTTCGGCGCGCAACTACCGCAGCTCGCTGCTGCCCGATCATGCCCTGCACCACGCGCTGCGCGAGGCGCGCCAGCCGGCCGACATCGAACTGGCCGCCCAGCTGGCGCTGCAAGTGGGGGCGTATCCGCCGGGCAGCCTGGTGCGCCTGGAAAACGGCGAACGCGGCGTGATGGTCACGCGGCGCGGGCT
>JACMLV010000466.1 GCA_014379395.1 Burkholderiaceae bacterium | reverse complement strand
GCGGCCGGCGCGATCGCCGGCGCGGTCGCCGGCGACCGCAGGGTAAACAGCGGCAACACCGGCGGCGGCATGCAGGAACAGCAGGTGCGCCAGTGCCGCACGGTCGACCATTGGGTGTCGCAAAACAATGGCTACGAAGTGACGTACGACTATCGCGGGCGCAACTACACGACCATGATGTCCTACGATCCGGGCGAGCGCATCAAGCTGCGCGTCTCTATCGAGCCGATGCAACGCTAGGCACGATTTCTCCGCCACGACAAATGCCGGTCCCGCGACCGGCTTTGTCGTTTCTACGGCTTCGGCGCGGCGCGCCGGGGCCGGCCCCTCCCGACCAGAATGCAGCATGCTCATCAAACGTAAATCGATCGAAAAAGAAGAATCCTCCCGCCCGCCGGCCGCGCCGCGCAAGGTGCGCTACGCGCCCATCACGCTGTCCGAGCACGACGGCGTGCGCTACCTGCATTTCGGCACCGAGTGGGTGCAGGGCGCGATGCGCATCCGCAAGCCGGACTGGCCGGAACTCGAATACGCGCAGCAGATGATGGCCTGGATGCTGTTCATCGCCGCCCCGCGCCATGTCGCGCAACTGGGCCTGGGCACGGCGGCGCTCACCAAATGCTGCTACCGCCAGTTTCCCGAGGCGCAGGTGACGGCCGTCGAGCTGAACCCGGCCGTGATCGGCGTGTGCGCCTCGATGTTCAAGCTGCCGCCCAACGACGCGCGCCTGCAGGTGCTGGAGATGGACGCGCTCGAGTTCGTCAACGACGGCGCGCGCCACGGCACGCTCGACGCGCTGCAGGTCGACCTGTACGACGCCACCGCGCGCGGCCCGGTGCTCGACAGCGCCGAGTTCTACGGCGCCTGCGCGGCCTGCCTGGCGCCGCACGGCATCATGACGGTGAACCTGTTCGGCGACCATCCGAGCTACGCCAAAAACGTGAAGGCGATGAAATTCGCGTTCGAGCACGTCATCTGCCTGCCGGAGGTGCATGATGGCAATGTCGTCGCGCTCGCCTTCAAGCGCCGCCCGGCGCTCGACCCGCAAGCCTTGGCCGCGCGCGCCCTTGACATCGTCGCCGCCACCAAGCTGCCCGCCAAGTCCTGGGTCAAAGGCATCCTGGCCCAGGCCTAATGAGCAAGGCATAACCACGAGGAAAGTAGCCGATGAAGAACGCGTCCCCCCAAGGCCTCGACCTGCAACAGATCTTCACTTGGCTGCTGGCCGACGGCCTGCTCGAAAAGGACGGCGTCAAGGCCAGCTACGCGCAGGCGCAGGGCATCTTGAAAAACGCCGGCGCGATGCATCCGCTGTGCGCGGTGGCGCACTGCAAGCTGCTGTCGGCGCGCGCGCCGCACAAGCTGCTCACGCTCGACCAGCTCGGCGAATGGCTGGCGGCGCGGGTGGCGCTGCCGTTCGTGCGCATCGACCCGCTCAAGATCGACTTCACGCGCGTGGCCGACGTGATGTCGGCCAGCTACGCGGCGCGCTTCAACATCCTGCCGATCGAACTGACGCCGACCACCCTCGTGATCGCCACGGCCGAGCCCTTCATGCTCGAATGGCAGGCCGAGATCGCCAAGATCTCGCGCCGCGAGATCCGCCTCGTGATCGCCAATCCGCTCGACATCGCGCAGTACATCTCGCAGTTCTTCAGCCTGGCCAAATCGATCAAGAACGCCAACAAATCGACCGGCCAGGACCTGGCGCTGCGCAACAACTTCGAGCAGCTGGTCGAGCTCGGACGCAACAACAAGCAGGTCGACGCCAACGACCAGCACATCATCAACATCGTCGACTGGCTGTGGCAATACGCGTTCGAGCAGCGCGCCTCCGACATCCACCTCGAACCCAAGCGCGACATGGGCGCGGTGCGCTTTCGCATCGACGGCGTGCTGCACCAGGTGTACCAGGTGCCGGCCATGGTCTTGCTGGCGATGACGTCGCGCATCAAGCTGCTCGGGCGCATGGACGTGATCGAAAAGCGCCGCCCGCAGGACGGCCGCATCAAGACCCGCACAGCCGGCGGCCAGGAAATCGAACTGCGCCTGTCGACCCTGCCGACCGCCTTCGGCGAAAAGCTCGTCATGCGCATCTTCGACCCGGAGGTGGTGGTCAAGACGCTGCCCGAGCTCGGCTTTCCCGAGAACGACGCGCTGCGCTGGGACGCGCTGACGCGGCGCCAGCACGGCATCATCCTGGTGACCGGCCCGACCGGCTCGGGCAAGACCACCACCCTGTACACCACGCTCAAGGCGCTGGCGACCTCGGAGGTGAACGTGTGCACGGTGGAGGACCCGATCGAAATGGTCGAGCCGGCCTTCAACCAGATGCAGGTGCAGCCCGGCATCGACCTGTCGTTCGCCGACGGCGTGCGGGCCCTGATGCGGCAAGACCCGGACATCATCATGGTCGGCGAGATCCGCGACCTGGCCACCGCCGAGATGGCGATCCAGGCCGCGCTGACCGGCCACCTGGTG
>JACMLV010000465.1 GCA_014379395.1 Burkholderiaceae bacterium | reverse complement strand
TCCGCCACCGGAGTCTCCATCGACAGCCGCTCGGTTGAGCCGGGCGACCTGTTCGTGGCGCTGGCCGGCGTGCGCGACGGCCACGCCACGGCCGACGGCAAGGACTGGGGTGTCGGCTTCAACCTCGGCTACCTGTTCCAGCTCGACCAGGCGACCCGCTTCGGCCTGGCCTACCGCTCGTCGATCTCGCACAAGCTGAAGGGCGACGCCGTGTGGGATTTTTCGCACGCCACCACCGACCCCGTCACCAACGCCGTGCTGGCCCACGCCTCCGGCAAGAAGAACTCGGCCGCGCTGGTCAAACTGCAGACCCCGGAAACCATTTCGGCCAGCGTGTTCCGCCAGCTCGACGCCAAATGGGCCGCGATGGCCGACCTGACTTGGACCCGCACCTCGCGCCTCGCCAACCTGAACATCGAATTCCCCGGCACCATTCAAGGTGACGAGGTGATCCGCCAACAATGGAAAAACACCTACCGCCTCTCGCTCGGCGCCAACTACCGCTACAGCGAGCAACTGCTGCTGCGCGCCGGCGTCGCCTACGACCAGTCGCCGGTGCGCAGCGCCGAGCTGACCCATCCGGCGCTGCCGGACAGCGACCGCTACCAGCTCTCGTTCGGCGCCAACTACAAGCTCGGCCCGCAATCGTCGCTCGACTTGGCCTACAGCTACCTCGACTTCAAGAACGCGCGCGCCAACTACCGCAACGACTGCTCGCCGCTGCCGACCAGCACCACCTGCACCGGCAATGGCGAAACCACGCGCGGCGTCTACAAGACCCGCTTGCATCTGCTCGGCGTGGCCTACAACCACAAGTTCTAAGCGCCGCGGCGCCATGCTACGCGCCACGAACCGGCGCGTAGCACTCGATGGACGCCTCGCGGGGCGTCCTTTTTCTTTTGCGCAACACATCGCGCGTACATGCCCCCCGGTCGGTTAAAATTGCGCCTGCCGCCGCTCGCGCCCCTCGCGCAGCCAGTTCCTCACCTACCCAGCGAAGCCATTCATGACCGCCCCACTCGATTCCAGCATCGTCGTCCAATACCTGACCGACCACCCGCATTTTTTCGTGGAGCACGCCGGCTTGCTGGGCGAGATTAAATTGTCCAGCCCCCTGGCCGGTCGCGCCGTCTCGCTGCAAGAGCGGCAGATGGAAGTGATGCGCGAAAAATACCGCACCCTGGAACTGCGGATGGCCGAACTGATCCGCCTGGCCAAGGAAAACGCCGCCATCGCCGCCAAGTTCCACGGCTGGACCCAGGCCCTGCTGCAAACGCGCCGCGCGGCCGACTTGCCGCAAGTGCTGGTCGACAGCCTGCAAGCCCAATTCGGCGTGCCGCTGGCGACGCTGCGCCTGTGGCAGGTCGCGCCCGAGCACGGCAACGCCTGGTTCGCCCAGGACGTCTCGGACGACGACCGCCTGTTCGCCAAGGGCCTGCAAGCGCCGTATTGCGGCGGCAACGACAATTTCGAAGCGGTGCGCTGGCTCGACGCCCCCGGCGGCGTCGGCTCGACCGCCATCGTGCCGCTGCGCGCCAACGGCGCCACCTTCGGTCTGCTGGTCATGGGCTCGCCCGACGCGCAGCGCTTCGGCGCCCACATGGCGACCGATTTCCTGGTCCACATCGGCGAGAGCGCCAGCGCCGCCCTGGCCGCGCTGCAAGCCTAACTTGATGAGCGCGGCGCCCGCCACGCCGGACTGGGCTGACGCTTACCTCAATTACCTGAGCAGCCAACGCCAGCTCTCGGCGCACACCATCGACGCCTACCGGCGCGACCTGCGCCAGCTGGCCGCGCTGGCCGGCGGACCCGACTGGGCCAAGCTCGGCCATACCGAAATCCGCCGCATCACCTCGAAACTGCACGCCGGCGGCCTCTGCCCGCGCTCGATCGCCCGCAAGCTGTCGAGCTGGCGCGGCTTTTTCGACTGGCTCGGCGGCCACACCGCCCTGCCCGCCAACCCGGTCGACGGCATCCGCGCCCCCAAGCGTCCCAAAACCCTGCCCAAGGCCCTGTCGGTCGACGACGCCGTCAACCTGGTCGCCAGCCCGGCGCGCGCGCACGCCGAACCCGGCCAGCTTGATCTGTGCAACCGCGCCATGTTCGAACTGCTGTACTCGAGCGGCCTGCGGGTGGCCGAACTGGCCGGGCTCGACCTGCACTACCGCAAGGGCGACGCCGCCGGCCCGGCCTCGCTCGGCTGGGTCGAGTTCGACAACGCCGAAGTGCTCGTCACCGGCAAGGGCAACAAGGTGCGCAAGGTGCCGGTCGGCAAGGCCGCGCTGGCCGCGCTGGCGGCCTGGCTGGCGGT
>JACMLV010000464.1 GCA_014379395.1 Burkholderiaceae bacterium | reverse complement strand
GTAAGCGCACCATGAACCCCAGACTTGCGGCGCAGCCGCGATTTCGGCATCCTTCCACCATCTAAATTGACGTGGAGCGAGGATGAAAAAGGACATGCAGTATTGGACGGCGCACATGGCGGCGATCGAATGCGAAGGCATTGTGGTCAGTGCCTATGCGAAGCGCGAGAATCTGTCGCTGGCGTCGCTTTACTACTGGCGCCGCAAGCTGAGCACGGCGGCGCCGGACGCGACGACGCAAAAGCCGGCGAGTAGTTTTATGCAGTTGCGAGTGACCGGGCGCGCCGCCGGCCACGGCGACGCGGCGTGCACCTTGAATCTGTCCGGCGGCGTGCGCCTGGAGATGGTGGAGCTACCCTCGCCGGAATGGCTGGCGAGCGTGGCGCGCGCGGCCAGAGGGGCGCTCTGATGCATGCCGGTTGCCGCATCGAGCAGGTCTATTTGTGCCGCGCGCCGGTCGATTTCAGGAAGTCGATCGGAGGCTTGTCCGTGCTGGTCGAGCAAGAGCTGGAATTGAATCCTTTCGGCAGCGCGCTGTACGTCTTCATCAACCGTCAGCGCGACAAGATCAAGGTGTTGTACTGGCACCGCAATGGTTTTTGCCTGTGGCTCAAGCGACTGGAAACGGACAAATTTGCGTGGCCGAAGGACGGCGAATCGGCCACACAAACGATCGCCTTGCAGGAGTTCGAATGGCTGCTCGAAGGCTTCGACTTATGGCGAAATCAGCCGCATAAAACCCTGCATTTCTCTTCAGTTTCATAGGGGAATTTGGTAAAATGACACATGTCTTTTACCCCGCTGAAATCGCCGCCTTTGCCACCGGAAATTGAACTTCCCGAGTTCGTTTTGCCGGCGGTATTACCCGACGATATCGGCGCGCTCAAGGCCCTGCTGCAGGCGCAACAAGATGCGATCGGCGCGATCCGGGAACGGGCGATGCAGCAGGCCATGCAGCAAGCAATGCCACTGGCCATGCAGTTGGCGATGCGCGAGGCGCACGACTACCTCATCCGCATGATCGAGCAGTCGGTGCTGGCGCGGCACAGACTGTTCGGCGCCAGTTCCGAGCAGTTCGCCGGCCAGGGCCGATTGTTCGACGAGGCCGAGGTGCTGGCGCAGTCGAGCACGGACGAGCAAGACGTCGCCGCCTTGCCCGACACCTTGCCCGCAGCAGAGGCGGCGGCCGGCGTGCCGGACGAGAAGAAGCCGAAAGCGCGCGGCAAGCGCGCACCGTTGTCGGCGGCATTGAAGCGCGTCGACGTGGTCCATGACGTGCCTGAACACGAGCGCACCTGCCCCTGCGGTGCGCCGATGGTGGAGATCGGCCAGGACGTGAGCGAGCAGCTCGACATCGTGCCGATGCAGGTGCGGGTGTTGCGCCACATCCGCAAGCGTTATGGCTGCCCCGACAGCGTACACGCCCCGGTGACGGCGGCGCTGCCGCCACAGCCTCTGCCCAAGAGCAACGCCAGCGCCGACTTCCTGGCCATGCTGCTGACGGTCAAATATGTCGATGGCCTGCCGCTGGCCCGTTTCGAGAACGTGCTTGAGCGCCACGGCGCGCCGGTGCCGCGCCAGACGCTGGCGCGCTGGGTCATCGGCGCCGGCCGCATGCTGCAACCGCTGCACAACCTGATGCGCGATGCGCTGCTCGACGGCGCCGTCATCCACATGGACGAAACGGTGGTGCAAGTGCTCAAGGAGGCGGGGCGCAAGGCCAGCTCGCACAGCTATATGTGGGTGCAGGCGGGCGGGCCGCCCGACAAGCCGGTGGTTCTGTACGACTACGACCCCAGCCGCAGCGCGGAGGTGCCCTTGCGCTTGCTGAGCGACTATCAGGGCTACCTGATGACCGACGGCTATACCGGCTACGCCAAACTGGCGCATATCAAGGGCGTCGAACACCTGGTGTGCTTTGCCCATGTGCGCCGGCGCTTCGTGGAGGCGGCGCGGGTGCAGCCGAAGGGAAAGCGCGGCCGTGCCGACGAGGCGATCGACCTGATCGGCAAGTTGTACGGCATCGAGAGCGAGCACAAGGACGCCACCGTCGAGGCGCGCGCACTCGCGCGCCAGCGCCTGAGCGTGCCGGCCCTGGCGGCGCTGAAAGCCTGGATGGACAAGACGCTGCCGACGGTCACGCCGAAAAGCGCGCTGGGCAAGGCGCTGGCCTATATGCAGAAATACTGGAGTCGATTGACGCGCTACACCGAACGCGGCGATCTCCCGATCGATAACAACCGATGCGAGAACGCCATCCGCCCCTTCGTGGTCGGCCGCAAGGCATGGCTGTTCAGCGACACGCCGGCCGGCGCCCATGCCAGCGCCGTCATTTACTCGCTGATGGAAACGGCCAAGGCGAACGGCTTGGAACCTTACACATGGCTGCGACGCGTCATGCGCAGCTTGCCTCTGGCGAAGACGGTGGACGAAGTGGAGGCGCTGTTGCCGTGGAATTTGCATAACCACCATTTAGCCAGCGAAACGCTCCCCTGAACAGGCTGGGGTTTATGGCGCACTTACACAAGACCAGCTGGAACGGCTACAAGCTTCATATCGACACCGCCGACTGCGGCGTTCCCGTCAGCGCCATGCTGTCGTCGGCGTCGGTGCACGATAGCCGCGCCGCCATTCCGCTG
This sequence comes from Burkholderiaceae bacterium, assembly GCA_014379395.1. Lineage (GTDB taxonomy): Bacteria > Pseudomonadota > Gammaproteobacteria > Burkholderiales > Burkholderiaceae_D > Janthinobacterium. The sequence continues at coordinate 522 of JACMLV010000464.1, read as the reverse complement.
TCGCGCATGACGGCGCGGCGCGTGACCAACTTGTACGACTTGATGGACGCGGCCTATTGCAGCGCCGAGTTGCAGGAGCACTGCCGCGGCCTTGGCCACGTGCCCCTGATCGACCACAATCGGCGCGGCGGGGTGAAGGAAGAATTTGATCCGGCCGACGCCGTCCGCTACCGCGAACGCAGCGGTGCCGAGCGCACCAATGCGCGCCTCAAGGATGAGTTCGGCGGCCGGTACGTCATGGTCAAGTCCGCGCCGAAGGTCATGAATCACCTGATGTTTGGCCTGCTGGCCCTGAGCGCGGACCAATTGATGCGACTGCGAGAATGAGCATGCACAGTCCAGTCGGCCGTGTTCTGCCCATGCCGTCGGCCATCGGCGGGAAACGCTTTGCTTAGCTTCGACTAAAATCATGATTCCACCACCATAACCATCAAGATTTGCGACCAGTTTCATGAAAACGCGCTCGGGAAGCGCACTTTCATGAAACGGCCGCAGTCAGAAAAAACGTTTTGCAAGAGGCTC
>JACMLV010000463.1 GCA_014379395.1 Burkholderiaceae bacterium | reverse complement strand
GGCACGGCGACCTACCTCAGCGGGAATATGGCCGCAGCCGCGACTGCCTTTGCCCAGGCGATCGAGGCCGGACGGACAGGCGATCTGCTGATTATCACGCTTTTTGCCATGCGCCAGCTTGGCGAGCTGCAAATGCGTACCGGCCACCGTGCCGCCACCAATGCAGCGCAGGGTCAGATTCTTCTCCTCGGCCAGCGCCTCGTAAAAGTCGAACAGCGCCAGCACCTCGCGCCGCAAATCGACCGGCTCGCGGTTGGGCACCATCAGATGGTTGTCCGACTTGGCCAGGAACAGCATGTCGGCGATGATGCGCGAGAGGCGCTCGAACTCCTCGGCGTTCGACACCAGCACGTCCTGATACTGCTGCGCGGTTCTCGCCTTCGACAGCGTGACCTGGGTCTGGATCAGCAGGTTGCTGACCGGGCTGCGCAATTCATGCGCCAGATCGGACGAGAAATCGGACAGCCGCGTGAACGATTCCTGCAAGCGCGCCAGCATCGCGTTGAGCGTCGCCGCCACCTCGGCCAGCTCGGCCGGAATGGCCTCGACCGCGAGGCGCTGGTCGAGCCGCTCGGCGGTGATGCCGGCGACGCGGCGGCGGATGTCGCGCAGCGGCGCCAGCCCCTTTCTCGCGGCGCCCCAGCCGAGCGAGCCGGACAGCAGGGCCGCCATGCCGACCACCGACCAGAGCGCGTGTTGAAACGAACGCATGAAATGCTCGTGATGCGCCATGTCGGTGGCGACGCCGACCACCGCCGGGCCAATCGCCGCGATGCCCATCGGCGCGCGCGCGGCCAGGCCGCGAAAACGCAGGCCGGCGGCGTCCTGCCAGACCGACACGGGCTGCGCCCCCTTTTCCAGACGCAGCAGGGCGGCCGGAAAATTGGCCGAATCGGTGGCGAACAAGACTTCGCCGTCGCCGCCCAGCACCACCACCTCCAGCCCGTGGTGGCCGACCAGCGCCTGCTCCAGCTGGACCGGCAGGCGCGCCAGATCGGGCGCCGCGCGCACCTGCTCCAGCGTGCGCTGCACCAGTTCGAGCTTGCCGTTCAACAGCTCCAGGTCGAGCTCCTCGAAATGGCGTTCGACCAGCGTGCCGACCAGCAGGCCGAGCAGCAGCAGCACCGAGGTCGACACGCCGGCGAACAGCAGCGTCAGGCGCAGCGTCAGCGAGTGCCCGAGCAGACGCCTCACTCGCCGGCCTCGAGCACATAACCCATGCCGCGCACGGTGTGGATCAGCTTGTGCTCGAACTCGTCGTCGACCTTCACGCGCAGGCGCCGGATGGCGACGTCGATCACATTGGTGTCGCTGTCGAAATTCATGTCCCACACCTGCGACGCGATCAGCGAGCGCGGCAGCACCTCGCCCTGTCGCCGCAGCAGCAACTCCAGCAGCGAGAACTCCTTCGACGTCAGATTGATCCGCTTGCCGGCCCGGCTGGCGCGGCGGCGCAGCAGATCGAGCTCCAGATCGGCAGCGCGCAGGCAGTCGGCCTCGCGCGCCTTGGCGCCGCGGCGCAGCAGCGTGCGCACCCGCGCCAGCAACTCGGAAAAGGCGAACGGCTTGACCAGATAATCGTCGGCGCCCAGCTCGAGCCCCTTGACCCGGTCCTGCACATCGTCGCGCGCGGTCAGAAACAGCACCGGCATCTCCTGCCCGGCGCGGCGGATGCCCTGCAACACCTGCCAGCCGTCGACGCCGGGCAGCATCACGTCGAGGATCGCCAGGTCGTAGGCCTGACTCAGGGCGCCGTGCAGGCCGTCGAAGCCGTCGCGCGCCAGATCGACCACGAAGCCGGCCTCCATCAAGCCCTGCCGCAGGTAGTCGCCGGTCTTCTGCTCGTCCTCCACCACAAGAATTTTCATGCCCGCATCCGTCGCCTTGATGATCGATGCCGCAATTGTGCATGAGCG
>JACMLV010000462.1 GCA_014379395.1 Burkholderiaceae bacterium | reverse complement strand
GTCTTGTCCATGTAGAACAGCTCGTTGTCCAGGCCGGCGTACCCGGCCGCCATCGAGCGCTTGTTGACGATCACGGTCTTGGCCTTGTAGGCCTCCAGGATCGGCATGCCGGCGATCGGCGACTTCGGATCCTTGGCGGCCGGATTGACGACGTCGTTGGCGCCCAGCACCAGCACCACGTCGGCCTGGGCGAACTCGCCGTTGATGTCCTCCATCTCGAACACCTGCTCGTAGGGCACCTCGGCCTCGGCCAGCAGCACGTTCATGTGGCCCGGCATGCGCCCGGCCACCGGATGGATCGCGTACTTGACGGTGACGCCCTTGTGGATCAGCTTCTCGACCAGCTCGGCGAGCGGATGCTGCGCGCGCGCCACGGCCAGGCCGTAGCCGGGAACGATGATGACGGTCTCCGCGTTGCCCATCAGGAAGGCCGCGTCGTCGGCCGAGCCGGACTTGACCGGACGGGCCGCCTGCTCGCCGGCCGCCGCCGGCCCGGCCTCGCCGCCGAAGCCGCCCAGGATCACGTTGAAGAACGAGCGGTTCATCGCCTTGCACATGATGTAGGACAGGATCGCGCCGCTTGATCCGACCAGCGAGCCGGCGATGATCAGCATGGCGTTGTTGAGCGAGAAGCCGATGCCGGCCGCGGCCCAGCCGGAATAGCTGTTGAGCATCGACACCACCACCGGCATGTCGGCGCCGCCGATCGGGATGATGATCAAGACGCCGAGCGCGAAGGCGATCGCCGCCATCAACAGGAACGGCGCCCAGGCCGGCTCGGTGCCGCCGGAAAAGCAGAACACCAGGCCGAGCCCGACCATCGCCACGGCCAGGCCGAGGTTGAGCATGTGCTGGCCGGCGAAGCGCACCGGCGCGCCCTGGAACAGGCGGAACTTGTACTTGCCCGACAGCTTGCCGAACGCGATCACCGAGCCGGAGAAGGTGATGGCGCCGACGAAGGTGCCGATGAACAATTCCAGGCGGTTGCCGAACGGCAGCGCCGCGCCGTGCTCGGCGATGTTGAAGGCCCACGGCTCGGACACGGCGGCGACCGCGATGCACACCGCCGCCAGGCCGATCAGCGAATGCATCGCCGCCACCAGTTCCGGCATCTTGGTCATCTCGACCTTTTTCGCCAGGAAGGCGCCGATCGAGCCGCCGACGGCGACGCCGAGCAGCACCAGCGCGAAGCCGAGGCTGTTCGCATCGGTTTGCAGCGACTTCAGTTTCATGATCAGGGCCACCGTGGTGACGGCGGCGATCGCCATGCCGGTCATGCCGAAGGCGTTGCCCTTGCGCGCCGTGGACGGCGAGGACAGCCCCTTCAAGGCCTGGATGAAGCACACCGAGGCGATCAGGTAGAGCATCGTCACAAGATTCATGGTGATGAAATTCATGCGGCCTCCCCCTGCTTGGCGGCCCGCGCCTTGGGTTCTTTTTTGCGGAACATCTCCAGCATGCGCTGGGTGACCAGGAAGCCGCCGAACACGTTGACGGCGGCCAGCGCGACGGCCAGGGTGCCGGCGAACTGGCCCAGCGGGCCTTCGGTGAGGCCGGCGGCCAGCATGGCGCCGACGATGATGATGGCCGAGATGGCGTTGGTGACCGCCATCAAAGGCGTATGCAGCGCCGGCGTGACGGTCCAGACCACGTGGTAGCCGACGTAGATCGCCAGCACGAAGATGATCAGGTTGATGATGGTATGACTAACTTGCAGCACTTCCATGTTTGCTCCCTTTGCGTGGCGGATCGGCCGCGGCCGCCCGCCCTATTGTTGTCCGAGCGCTACTTGCGCAGCACTTCGCCGCCGGCGCACACCAGCGTCGCCGCCAGGATCTCGTCGGCGCGGTCGATGCTGAGCTGATCGTCCTTGCCGATGATCAGCTTGAGGAAGTCGAGCACGTTGCGCGCGTACAGGGCCGAGGCGTCGGCCGGCACCAGCGTCGCCAGGTTCGGCTCGCCGACGATGTGGACGCCGTGCTTTTGCACCGTCTTGCCCAGTTCGGACAGCGGGCAGTTGCCGCCCTGCTCGACGGCCAGGTCGACGATCACCGAGCCCGGCTTCATGGCCTTGACGGTCTCCTCGGAGATCAGCACCGGCGCGGCGCGGCCGGGAATGAGGGCGGTGGTGATGACGATGTCGGCCTGCTTGGCGCGCTCGTGCACCAGCTCGGCCTGGCGCCGGATCCAGTCGGCCGGCATGGCGCGCGCGTAGCCGCCGGCGCCCTTGGCGATTTCCTTTTCCTCGTCGGTGAGGCAGGGCACGTCGAGGAATTTGGCGCCCAGCGACTCGACCTGCTCCTTGACCGGCGGGCGCACGTCGGACGCCTCGATCACGGCGCCGAGGCGCTTGGCGGTGGCGATCGCCTGCAGGCCGGCCACGCCGACGCCCATGATCAGCACGCGCGCGGCCTTGACGGTGCCGGCCGCCGTCATCAGCATCGGCATGAAGCGGCCATAGGTGTTGGCCGCCACCAGCACCGCCTTGTAGCCGGCGATGTTGGCCTGCGAGGACAGCACGTCCATCGACTGCGCGCGCGTGATGCGCGGCACCGCCTCGAGGGCGAAGGCGGACAGGCCGTGCGCGGCCATGGCTTGGATGTTGTCGGCGTCGAACGGATTCAACATGCCGATCAGCACGCCGCCCTTGGCCATCAGGGCGCGCTCGTCGGCGCTGGGCGCGCGCACCTTGAGCACCACCTCGCAGCCGTAGGCCTCGGCGGCGGAGCCGATGCGCGCGCCGGCGGCGGCGTAGGCCTCGTCAAGGATCGAGGCTTGCAGGCCGGCGCCGCTTTGCACGACGACTTCATGCTTGGCGGCCAGCTTCTTGACCGTCTCCGGCGTGGCGGCCACCCGTGTTTCGCCCGGCCGTGTTTCGGCCGGTATGCCTATCTTCATAAAAATTGCTCCCGTAGTTAATTATTCTGAATGGAATCTTACACGGAAATTACAGTAGGAAACTTTTTTTGCCAAGAGCCCCCCCGCAGCCCCTCGCAACAACAAAAAAATATACCGTTTATTAATTTTTGTAACCAACAGGACAAGGTTGCGCCCCTCCCGCCGGGGCGGGTCGGAAATTGCCTCACGCAAAGACGCCATACGACCATGATTTTTCGGCGCAACCTTTGTCTTTTCTCAAAGCATCCCCAATCGGCGGGAGGCGGTCCGGGCCGCGGGCGCGGAACAGGCTAAAATGTCGGCTCTTTCAAGGATGGAATCATGCCGAGAATCTGGAAACCCTCTGTCACCGTGGCCGCCATCATCGAACGCGACGGCCTGTTCCTGCTGGTCGAAGAAGAAACCAGCGAGGGCCTGCGCCTGAACCAGCCGGCCGGCCACCTCGACCCGTTCGAGTCGCTCGAACAGGCTGTGGTGCGCGAGACGCTCGAGGAGACCGCGCACGACTTCACGCCGACCGCGCTGGTCGGCATGTACATGTCGCGCTACCAGTCGGCGCGCACCGGCGAGGACGTGACCTACCTGCGCTTCACCTTTTGCGGCGAGGTCGGGCAACGCCACGAACGCGAGCTCGACCATGGCATCGTGCGCACCCTGTGGCTCACGCGCGACGAGATCGCCGCCTGCCGCGAGCGCCACCGCAGCCCCTTGATCCTGCAGTGCGTCGACGAGTACCTGGCCGGGCGGCGCGCCCCGCTGGCGCTGCTGCACACCCACGCGTCGGTCTTCAACGACGCGCATTAACCACTAAGTTTGGAAGCGAGATGGGCAAGAAAAAAGTTGTGATCGGCATGTCGGGCGGGGTCGATTCCTCGGTCGCGGCCTGGATGCTCAAGGAGCAGGGCTTTGAAGTGATCGGCCTGTTCATGAAGAACTGGGAGGACGACGACGATTCCGAGTTCTGCTCGTCGCGCCAGGACTGGATCGACGCGGCCAGCGTGGCCGACGTGGTCGGGGTCGACATCGAGGCGGTCAATTTCTCGGCCGAGTACAAGGACCGCGTGTTCGCCGAGTTCCTGCGCGAATACGAGGCCGGCCGCACGCCCAATCCGGACGTGCTGTGCAACGCCGAGATCAAGTTCAAATCCTTCCTCGACCACGCGATGACGCTGGGCGCCGACCTGATCGCCACCGGCCACTACGCGCGCGTGCGCCAGGCCGGCGAACGCTTCGAGCTGCTCAAGGCGTTCGACGCGACCAAGGACCAGAGCTATTTCCTGCACCGCCTGAACCAGGCGCAACTGTCGAAAACCCTGTTCCCGCTGGGCGAGATTCCCAAGACCGAGGTGCGCCAGATCGCCGAGAAGCTGGCCCTGCCGAACGCGCAGAAGAAGGATTCGACCGGCATCTGCTTCATCGGCGAGCGGCCGTTCCGCGAATTTTTGAACCGCTACCTGTCCTACCAGCCGGGTTTGATGAAAACCGACGACGGCAAGACCGTCGGCGAACACGTCGGACTGAGTTTTTACACGCTGGGGCAGCGCAAGGGGATCGGCATCGGCGGCGTGAAGTCCTACCAGAACGCCGACGGCAGCAGCGACGCCTGGTATGTGGCGCGCAAGGACATCGTCAACAACACGCTGTACGTGGTGCAGGGCCACGACCATCCGTGGCTGTTGTCGCAGGCGCTGACCTTCGGCCAGGCCAGCTGGACCGCCGGCGCGGCGCCGGAGCCGCGCCGCCTGTCGGCCAAGACCCGCTACCGGCAAGCCGACGTGGCCTGCGCGGTGGCGCCGCAAGCCGGCGTCGACGGCGGCTACGAACTGCGCTTCGACGCGGCCCAGTGGGCCGTCACGCCGGGCCAGTCGGCCGTGCTGTACGACGGCGACGTGTGCCTGGGCGGCGGCATCATCACCGGCTCGAGCGCGGACTAGGAGCGCGGGCGATCAGCCCTCGTCGAACTTGAACGGTTTGATGACCGGCGGCGCGGCCGACGTCTCGCCGAATTTGTAGGGTTTGATAACCGGCGGGGTGGCCGACGGCCTGCCGCCGAACACGGTCGGCGCGGGAGCCGCGTCCGCCGGC
>JACMLV010000461.1 GCA_014379395.1 Burkholderiaceae bacterium | reverse complement strand
CTGCGCCGCCGCCGCGCTCGCCTCGTGCCGCAGGCCCTCCAGGTTGTTGCGCGTTTGCCACGCCAGCGCCAGCAGGGCGAGCGCCAGCGCGCCGAGCGCGGCGCCCATCGAGGCGGCCGTCAATCGTTTGCGCTGCTTGAGGAAGATCGGGTTGAACAGGTTGATCTGCTGACTCATTGCGAAGCATCCTCAAAGCGCAGCGCGGCGCCCAGCGTCAGGAAGAAACGCTGCTGCTGCTCGGCGGCGGCCAGCTCGGGCGCCACGCTCAGGTCGATCACGTCGGCCAGGTCGAGGGTTTCGACCGGCATGTACATATTGCTCGACAGGTACTCGTCGAGCCCGGCCGCGCCGTTCGGCGCCAGCACCAGCTTCGAGACGTTGATGAAGTGGAACTGGCGGTCGAAATGGTCGAGCGAGCGCTGCAGCTCCAGCGTGATCTTGTCGAGGCTGGCGTGCTTCTTGTCGGGGTCGGTTTCCCGCAGCTGCTGGATCGACACGTCGATCCGGCGCGACAAGTACAACTCGCCGCCGAAGGTGACGGTGAGCAGGCCGCCGTCGGCGTTGAAGGACAGCATGGCCAGGCCGCGCCCCTCGGGTTCGAGCAGCGCCGAGATGTTGCGCTGGGCCATCTCCGGGATGTCGATCACGTCCAGGCCGATCTTGGCCTGGGCGAACAGGTTCTGGCGCTGCTCGATCACGCCGTTGCGCGCGGCCACGGCGAACACGTGGTGGGTCGCCACCGAGGCGTTCTTGTCGCCCGGCATCCGGAGCACGTCGATGGTGGCCTCGTCGACCGAGAAGTCGAGCATGTCCTTGAGGCGCCAGCGGATCGCGGTCTTGACCTCGTCGGCCGGCACGTTGGGCGCCTCGAGCGCCAGCAACTGGTACTCGCCGCCGCCGAGGATGGTGCCGCAGCGATAGGCGCCGGCGCCGAGTTCCTTGCCGATTTTCTCCAGCGCCTCCGGCGCCACCGGGATGGCGCACGGAAAAAAAACGTTCATGGAAAGTATCGGCTTGGACGCCGGAGGACGCTTGACGCTGACGGCGGCGACGCCGTCGCCCAAAAACGCCATCACCAGCGAACCCCGATATTTTTTTGCTCTTTTAAAAAAACGCATGCCGACGATCTGAATGGTTAGCGACCTTGTCAAGACCGCGAGATAGATGTTTGATTATATTCAATTTTCACCCTCTTTTAATGCCAATTTTTCATCTGGGAATATTTTTTTCAACATGGGCGCAACAGGCGCGCCCCGGGCCATCAATACATTTCCCGGGTGAAGATGACCGGCCCGGATTTATACACGCCGAACGTGCCGCCGCCGATCCCCGGCAGGTAGGAGTTGAGCGGCGCGGCGGCGGGGGCGGCGGCGCTGGTGCTCAAGCGCACACTGCCCTTCCCGGCCGGGGTCGGGTTCGGCCTGGCCAGCCTGAAGTTGGTGCCGCTGCCGTTCACCATCGTCGCGCCGGCCTCGATCGCCGTCGCCACGGCCACGCCGGCGCCGGCGGCGACATTGAAATTGGCGGCGGCCAGCGGCGTGCAATTGTCGGCGGCGTTGGCGACGTACCGGTTGCCGTTCCAAAATTGCGCCGCCAGCGGGACCGGCAGGCGCAGCAACTCCGAACCGTAGGCGTTGTCGATCTTCAGCCGGCCGTAGAGCGCCGCGGTGGTGCCGACCCGGGCGTGGTTCGCCGCCGCCGCGACGACGTTGACCGTGTCGATATCGAAATCGGCGCTCCTGGCGGCGACGCCGTCGCCGTCCTCCGGGGCGACCCCGAGCTGGAAATTGTTGAAGGGGCCGACCGCCGCCGCGCCCCGGAACACCGTCGCCGGCGCGACCACTGCGACCACCCCGGCCGCGGTGGCCG
>JACMLV010000460.1 GCA_014379395.1 Burkholderiaceae bacterium | reverse complement strand
CCTGGCGGCGCTATCGATGGGCGGTCGGGCCGAGCGCGCCGGCATCGTCGCCCTGCCGGACGCCGGCCAGGGCGCCGGCTTCGTCTGGGCCTTCGACCTTCGCTACATGCTGTGCGGCCTGCCGAGCGCGCTCGCCAGCGACAGCCAGATCGTCGTGGTGGAAAAGGACGGCAAATCGGTCGGATTGCTGGTCGGGCCGCTGCACGCGGTGTCGCAGTTCGACGCCGCGCAGGTGGTGCCGACCCCGTTCTACGGCGGCGGCGCCGGCATGCTGGTGCCGAGCGTGATCAAGGCCAACAGCGGCGACCTGTTGATCCAGGTGATCGACGCCGACTACCTGTTCAACATGCTGTTCGACTGCGGCGAGGCGAGTCCGGCGGCGCTGAACATCGAGGCGGCGGCCTGAGAGGGAACGGCGCCGGATGCCCTGGGCAGGCCGGCGCCCTATTCGAGCATGATGTTATTTTTGACCTACCATGACATCATGATTGACGTATGAACGGAATCCCCCCATGCGCACCACAGTCACCATCGACGATGGCCTCTACCAAAAAGCATTGGAACTGGCCGACCCCGGCATGGACGAATCGGACATTTTCCGCGAAGCCATGAAGACGTTTGTTCGGGTACAGGCGGCAAAGCGCCTTGCGGCGTTAGGTGGCGTAGCGCCCGAGATTCAAGGTGTGCCGCGTCGACGCGATGAGCCAGGCTCGCAATAAGCGTGCTCGTCGACATCCGCTGATTAGCGCCTTCAACATTGGGCGCTCGCTTCGGTGCACCCCCGCCTAAGCGGCCGGCGCCTCGGGCGCGGCGTCGGGTGCGACCGCGCGCCTGACCGGCAGCCAGACGGTGAAGGTGGCGCCCTTGCCGGGCGCGCTGTCGACCTCGATGCGCCCGCCGTGCTTGTCGATGATGCCGTAGGACACCGACAAGCCCAGCCCGGTGCCCTTGCCGACCGCCTTGGTGGTGAAGAACGGATCGAAAATGCGCGACAGCGCTTCCGGCGCGATGCCCGTGCCGGTGTCGGCCACCGAGATCCAGACCCAGTCGTCCTTGCAGCCGCTGCGCAGCGTGATGCCGCCGTGGCCCTCGATCGCGTGCGCGGCGTTGACCAGCAGATTCAAAAACACCTGGTTGATCTGCGAGATGCGGCACTCGACCAGCGGCAGCTCGCCGTACTCGCGCTTGACCTCGGCTTTGTACTTGATCTCGCTCGACACCACGTTGAGCGTGCTTTCCAGCCCGGCGTGCAGGTCCGACCACTCCCACTTGTCGTCGCCGGTGCGCGAGAAATCGCGCAGATCCTGCACGATGCGGCGGATGCGCAGCGCGCCGTCGAGCGACTCCGTGATCAGCACGGCGATGTCGGTGCGCAGGAAGTCGAGGTCGATGCCGCGCTTGATGCTGGCGATCTGCTCGCCGATCCCGGCGTGCCCGGCCAGCAGGCCGTCGGCGCCGCCGTACGCGTCGAGCAGTTGTAGCAGGTCGCGCACATAGCCGTCGAGCGTGCTCAGGTTGGAACTGACGAAGCCGATCGGATTGTTGATCTCGTGCGCCACGCCGGCGGCCAGCTGGCCGATCGAGGCCAGCTTTTCCGATTGCAGCAGTTGCAGATGGGCCTCTTCGAGCCGCTTGATGAGCACGCGCTGCTCCTCCTTCTCGCGCTCGATCGCGTCCTGGATGCGGCGCCGCTCGTCGATCTCGCGCTCCATGGCCGCCTTGGCCTGCTGCAAGTCGCGGTTGACGCGCTCGTTCTCGCTCAACGCGGCGGCCAGTTCGGCGGTGCGTCCGCTGACCCGGTTTTCCAGCGTGATCGCATTTTGGAACAGGCAGAACTCCGAGACGTTCGCGTTCATGTCGCGCTCGGCCCGGTTCATCAGGGCCGTCACCATCTTGTTCAGGCGCACGATCTCGGCCCGCAAGGCCGGTTCGTTCGCGTTCGCGGCGGCCGCCTGCGCCTGCCGGGTGCGCGTCAACAGCAGCGTCACCATGTTGTTCAGGCGCGCGACCTCGGCCCGCAACGCCGGCTCGTCCTTGACGCAGGCACTGGAATTTGGCGCCGCCTGATCACTCATGCCGTTCTTCCACGCTGCGCCCGATGGCGATGCCGGTCAGGGTTTGATTGATGTGCACCCCGCCATATTGCTCGCCGTAGCTGCTGAAGCCGACCACGTTGTGGCCCCGCATCAGCGCACCCAGCGGTTCGATCAGATTGCGCTCCTGCGCCTCCAGATTGCGCAGGATGCAGTCGCAGCCGAGCACCAGTTCCAGCGGGCCGAGCTCGGCCTCCAGCATCTCGAAGGTGCTTTCCAGATTGGCCAGCATTTCCTTGCCGTTGGCCACGCGCAGCACCACCCCCTCCTCGATCGCGCAGAAGAAGGTCAGGCTGCCGTCCGGGTTGCATTGCTGAATTGAACGCACATAATCGGCGCCGTCGACCATCACCACCACCGGCGAGGCGGCGAAACGGGCCGGCCCCAGTTCGGCCAGCGGGCACTTGATCACCCGGGCATATTCCTCGGCCGCCGGCAGGCCGTTGATCTCGCGCACCACGCGACGCGCGGCGTCGGCCTCGGTCACCACCAGGCGCTCGTCGCCGCGGGCGAAATGCTGGGTTTTGAACAAGGTGAACGGCAGGTGCGTGCTAAACAGCACCAGCGCCACGGAATCGGTGTGGAAGGCGCCGTCGTGAAACACGAAGGTGCGCTGGAATTTGCAATCGTCGCCGGCCGAGCCGCCAAACAGCGAAATCTTGCCGAGCGCCTTCTGCAAGGCGCGCACCACCGGTTCTTCGCGCACCGACAGGCCGTCGATCAGCATCATGGCGAAGCTGTTATCACAGCTGGCGCCCGGCGCGCGCCCTTCAAGCCGCTGCAGCAGGTCATGCACGAAAACCTGGCCGCGCGCGGCGTCGAACTGTTGCAGCCGGTCGAGGTGGCCCACGGCGGCGCTGCCGGCGCGGCGCGAAAAACTGGTGCCGCTCAAGCTCTTCGTGCGATAGCCGGACGGGCCGATCTCGCCGGCGGTGGTGCAGCCGACCATCGCGACGCCGGGAAACAGGGTGTTGAGTTCATCGGCCAGCGTGTCCAGGTCGTACTCGCTGGAGCAAAAAAAGACGACCAGCGCCAGCTCGTCTTGCTGCAATCCTGCGTGCAACTCCTGCGCGGCCTGGCGCGCATCAAGGGCGCATGAGTGCGCCCTGCGGAAAAATCGGTCGTCCATTTGTCCCATCCTGTCCGCACCGTGACGCCAGCGGCGAAAGCGCCGTTGCGACTCCAAAAACATACGGGCGCCGGCTGCGGAGTGCCCGCTGGCCGATTATCTTTGTCGTTAGATTGTAGCAGACCTGTTTCCTGACATATCTCAATTTGAGGCACCCCCGTTTTGTGACATAGGTCAACTATCCTCATGATTTTCGCTAGTGCCGATCACAGATTTCCCCGGCGCGGCGGCGGCGCCGCCAAGGCACACTGGCTCTCGTACCCAGGCCAGCCGCTGGCCGCGGTATCAACCACAAGACGGCGCCGCGCATCCCGCGCGTCAGCCTCGACTCATCCAACAGGAGACTTAACATGACTTGGCAAACCCCCACCGCTTGCGACCTGCGTTTCGGCTTTGAAATCACGATGTACATCGCCAACCGCTGATCCCGGCCCGGCCCGCGTCTGCGGGCTCCGCAACGCCGAAGCCAAACCCGGATTCGAGGCCGGCTTCGGCGCCTCTTTTCCAGTCACCCTCAAGCACGACAAGGTTCACCATGAGAATTCATGTTCTGGGCGCCGGCGCGGGCGGCGGCTTCCCGCAGTGGAACTGCAACTGCCGCAATTGCGACGGCGTGCGCCACGGCACCATCCGCGCGAGCGCGCGCACCCAATCGTCGATCACGCTCAGCGCCGACGATGAAAACTGGGTGCTGTTCAACGCCTCCCCCGACGTGCTGCAACAAGTGCGCAGCTTCCCCGCCCTGCAACCGGGGCGCGAACTGCGCGACAGCGCCATCCGCGCGATCCTGCTGATCGACGCGCAGATCGACCACACCACCGGCCTGTACATGCTGCGCGAACACCGCCAGCCGCACCAGCTCTGGTGTACCGACCTGGTGCGCGAAGACCTGAGCACCGGCAACCCGCTGTTCAAGGTGCTCGGGCATTACAGCGGCCTCGACCTGCACGACATCCCTCTCGACGGCACCGGCTTCGCGATGGACGGCGTGCCCGGCCTGCGCTTCGACGCACTGCCCTTGATCAGCAACGCGCCGCCCTACTCGCCGCACCGCGACCGTCCGCAGCCGGGCGACAACATCGGCGTCACCGTCACCGACGAGAAAAGCGGCAAGCGCCTGTTCTACGCGCCCGGCCTGGGCCAGATGGAAGACCACGTCTGGCGCGCCATGCAGGCGGCCGACTGCGTGCTGGTCGACGGCACCCTGTGGACCGACGACGAGATGATCCGCCTGGGCGCCTCCAACAAGCTGTCGCGCGAGATGGGCCACCTGCCGCTGTCGGGCGAGGGCGGCATGCTCGGCTGGCTGGCCGAACTGCCCAAGAGCACCCGCAAGATCCTGATCCACATCAACAACACCAACCCGATCCTCGATGAAGACAGCCTTGAACGCGCCGAGCTGACGCGCCGCGGCATCGAGGTCGCCCACGACGGAATGGAAATTATCTTATGACCCAGCTGGCAATGATGAACGACACGCGCCCGGTCTGGCCGGCCGACCAATTCGAGGAACTGCTGCGCCAGAAGGGCACCAGCTACCACATCTATCATCCGTTCCACGTGATGATGGCCGAGGGCAAGCTGACCAAGAAGCAATTGCAAGGCTGGGTGGCGAACCGCTTCTACTACCAGATCGCGATCCCGATCAAGGACGCGGCCATCATGTCGAACTGCCCGGACCGCGAAATCCGGCGCGAATGGATCCAGCGCATCCACGACCACGACGGCTGCAACATCGGCGGCGTGCAGGACGCCGGCGGCATCGAAGCCTGGATCAGGCTCGGCGAGGCGGTCGGCCTGACGCGCGAGGACGTCACCTCGCTGCGCTTGCTGGCGCCGGCGGCGCGCTTCGCGGTCGACGCCTACGTCAACTTCGCGCGCCAGCAGCCGTGGCAGGAGGCGATCGCCTCGAGCCTGACCGAGATGTTCGCCCCGCACATCCACCAGCAGCGCATCGACACCTGGCCCGACCAGTATCCATGGGTGCAAAGCGAAGGCTTGCAGTACTTCAAGAACCGTCTGACGCAAGCCCGGCGCGACGTCCAGCACGGCCTGCGCTTCACGCTCGACTACTTCAGCCAGAGCCGCGCATTGCAGGAACGCGCGCTCGAGATCCTGCAATTCAAGCTCGACGTGCTGTGGGCGCTGGCCGACGCCATCATGCTGAGCCAGTGCGAAATCGAAATCAAGGGCGCCAAATCGTGAACGCGCCGGCCGCCAGCGAAGCGAACGACGCCGTCCCGGCCGTCAACCGCCACTTCCGGCTGCAATGGGAAGAGGCGCAAAACAGCTGGGTGCTGCTGTACCCGGAAGGGATGGTCAAGCTGAACCAGAGCGCCGGCGAAATCCTGCGCCGCTGCGACGGCCAGCGCAACGTGGCCGCCATCGTCGCCGACCTGGAGGCGGCCTTCAACGCCACCGGCCTGGCGGCCGACGTGCAAGCCTTTCTGGACATGGCGCGCAAACAACGCTGGGTAGTGGGTTAACCAAAGAAAGCCGACCAAAATGAACGCACCGCACCCCGCCCCCGAGATCGGCCCGCCGCTGTGGCTGCTGGCCGAACTGACCTACCGCTGCCCGCTGCACTGCGTGTTCTGCTACAACCCGGTCGACTTCGCCGCCACCGAAACCGAACTGTCGACCGACGACTGGCTGCGCGTGCTGCGCGAAGCGCGCGCAGCCGGCAGCGTGCAATGCGGCTTCTCGGGCGGCGAGCCGATGCTGCGCGAGGACCTGGAAATCCTGGTCGCCGAGGCGAAAAAACTCGGCTTCTACACCAACCTGCTGACCTCCGGCGTCGGCCTGACGGAAGAGCGCATCGTCAAGCTCAAGGAAGCCGGGCTGGACCATATCCAGCTGTCCTTCCAGGATTCGACCAAGGAACTCAACGACTTCCTCACGCACACCAAAACGTTCGAGCTCAAGCAGCGCGTCGCCCGGCTGATCAAAGAGAACGGCTGGCCGATGGTGCTCAACTGCGTGGTGCACCGGCTCAACATCGACTACATCGACAAGATCATCGAAATGGCCGTCGCGCTCGGCGCCGAATACCTGGAACTGGCCAACAGCCAGTACTACTCGTGGGCGAGCATCAACCGCAAGCACCTGCTGCCCTCGCGCGAACAACTGGAGCGCGCCGAGCGCGTCACCAACGAATACCGCGACAAGCTGGGCGACAAAATCCGCATGTTCTACGTGGTGCCCGACTACTACGAGAAGCGGCCCAAGAAATGCATGAACGGCTGGGGCAACGTATTCCTCACCGTCACCCCCGACGGCACCGCGCTGCCCTGCCACACCGCCAAGATGCTGCCCGGATTGACATTCCCGAACGTGCGCGACATGAGCGTGAAGGAAATCTGGTACGACTCGGAAGGCTTCAACCACTACCGCGGCGACAGCTGGATGAAGGAATCGTGCCGCAGCTGCCCGGACAAGGAAAAGGACCTGGGCGGCTGCCGCTGCCAGGCGCTGATGCTGACCGGCGACGCGGCCAACGCCGACCCGGTGTGCGACAAATCGCCGCACCACCACGTGATCGAGGAGGCCGTCGCGCTGGCCCAGATCCCGGACGCCGAACGCGGCAATGAGAAGCCGCTGGTGTTCCGCGACCCGAAGGAATCGCGGCGCCTGACGCTCTCCTGCACCAAGTAGCGTCAAGTAGCACCTAAGCGCAGTCGGGCAATTTGCCCGGCTGGCGGCGGGGGTTTTGCCGATTCGGCGCGAGGCCCGCCTCGCTATGCTTGCTGTGTCTGCTGCGGCCACTGTGGCCACAGCGAAGCGCCAGTTCCCGGCGCGCACAGGAGAATCGCATGCCCTCACTCCGGAGGCGACCGCCGCCCACCGTTTCCGCGCTCGCCCTTGCGCTCAGCCTTGCGCTCGGCCTCACCGCGCCATCGGCCTCGGCCGATATGTTCTGCGGTGAGCCATCGACCAAGAACACCGATCCGAGCGACCTGTCGAACGGGATCAGCGACCAGAGCCTCGAATACATGGCACAGCAGCCGGCCAGCATGCTGGTCTGTTCGAAGGGCTACTTGTTCGAGAAATGTGGCGACCACGACACTTCCAACAAGATCTTCGACAAGTGCATCGCCGCCGGCTACGCGGGCGCGATGATCTGGAAGGCGCGCATGCTGGAAGAGGGTAACGGCGGCGGCCCACCCGACCTTGCCAAGTCGGCCGAACTGCTGCACCGCGCCGCCGTCAGCGGCGACCCGGCCTACGGCCCGATCGCCAAGATGCACTACGCCACCGCGCTCCAGCTCGGGCGCGGCGTCGACAAGGACGAGGCCGAGGCGCGCCGCTGGTTCGAGCAGGCCGCCGCCGAGGGCAGCGCCGAGGCGCGCGACTTTTTGCAGACCGGCTACCACACCGGCTCGCGCGACTACTCGACGCTGGAGAT
>JACMLV010000459.1 GCA_014379395.1 Burkholderiaceae bacterium | reverse complement strand
GCGCGCGGCTCAGAACGCGTGGCGCAGGCCGATGTTGACGGCGCGCTCGCCGCGCCCGGCCTCGGTGGCGTTGCCGACCGCGTAGCCGGCGCCGTTGCGGTTCTGGATCTTGGCGAAGGACGCATAGAAGTCGGTGCGCCGCGACAGCGCGTAGGTCATGCCGACGGCGATTTGATTGGCGTCGCGGTTGGCCAGGTTATGGTCGTCCTTGCGGATATACGAGGCCATGAAGGTGCTCGCGCCATACGGCGCGGACAGGCCGAGCAGCACGTCGCGGCTGTCGGTCGACGGCGTCGACGACACCAGCGCGCCGTACGGATTGGAGGCGTCCCACGGCGAGCTGCCGGCCCCCTTGTTGCGCCCGTAGGCGGCAAACGCCGTCGCCGGGCCGAGTTTGACGTTGGCCGCCACCAGCGTGTTGGTCGCGCTCAGATCGAGTCCGGGCAGGCTGGCGGCGGCGATAAAATTATTCTTGCGCTGGCGCGCGACGGTGACATTGACGCGGCTGTTGGCGTAGCCGAGCGTGGCCGCGTAGGCGCGGTTGGCCGCGCTGCTGTGGACCGACTCGCCGAAGCTGTAGATCACGCCGGCGATCAGGCCGTGCCGCCGCGGCGAGCGGTATTGGATCGCGTTGTCGTAGCGCTCGGCTGTGTAGCCGACCAGGTTGCGCGCGCTGCCGGCCAGGCCGCCCTTGAACGGATCGGCCACATCGACCAGGGCCAGGTACTGCAGATTGTATTGCCGGCCCAGGGTCAGCGCGCCCAGCCGGCCATCGAGCCCGACATAGGCCTGGCGCCCGAACAGGGTGCCGTTCGGATCGGCGCGCCCGGTGTCGCCGAGGATGCCGGCCTCCAGCGTGAACACCGCCGCCGTCTCGCCGCCGAGCGCCTCGCGCCCGGCCAGCCCCAGCCGCGAGGCCGACGCCACGCCGCTGCTGACCCGGGTGGTGTCGCAATCGGCGCCGCCGACGCAGCCGCGCTCGGCGACCACGCCCGCGTCGAGCACGCCATACACCTGGAGCGCGCTTTGCGCCTGCGCCGCGGCGCACAGCGGGCCGAGACTGAAAATCGCGAGCGCGACACGCAAAATGTTCATCACCACAGCTTTCAAGAGGAAATTGAAGGAAACGGAACTCTTCCTTATCTAGGTATAACTTATCCTCGTTTGAATGCAAGCTCTCTGTGCGCTGCCCCACGCTCGAGTCGACATTTAACAATTAACAATCCGTCCGGTATAGTTCGACGATACGCCCCCGCCCGCCGGTGGCCCTCCCATTGAATAAAGGCTCTTCGCATGACACGTCTATCAGTGCAAGCAATATATGACAGCAAACGCGGCAGCGCCGAGGACGCGCTCGACCAGGTGCGCGACGGCGACTGGATCATCGTGCCCACCGGCGTCGGCGAACCGCCCACGCTGCTGCAGGCGCTATCGAACCAGCGGCGCCGCTTCCGCGACGTCAAGGTGGCGCAGATCCTGGCGGCCCGCAAATACGACTACATCGACCCGGAAACGGTCGACCATGTGCGCCACGTCGCGCTGTTTTTCGGCGGCGCCTCGCGCGCCGGCGGCCAGGCCGGCTGGATCGAGTACATTCCGGCCTATTTCTCCGAACTGCCGAGCATGATCGGCCGCGGCCAGATCGCCGCCGACGTGGTGTTCTCGATGGCCTCGCCGATGGACGAACACGGCTTTTTCTCGCTCAGCCTGGCGGCCGACTACACGATGGCGGCGCTGGCCAAGGCGCGCGCGATCGTGCTCGAAGTCAATCCGAACGTGCCGTTCTGCCACGGCCAGTGCCACATCCACGTCTCGCAGGTGAGCGCGCTGGTCGAGAGCGAAGAGCCGATCCTCGAGGTCGGCCTGCCGAAAATCGGCCCGGTGCAGCAGGCCATCGGCAAATACGTGGCCGACATGATCGACGACGGCTCGACCCTGCAGATCGGCTACGGCGGCATTCCCGACGCCGTCGTGATGCAGCTGACCGGGAAGAACGACCTCGGCATCCACACCGAGATGATCGGCGACGGCATCCTGACCCTGGTCGAATCGGGCGTCGTCACCAACCGCCGCAAGACCCACCTGCCGGGCAAGATGGTGGCCACCTTCGCGCTCGGCTCGAAAAAGCTGTACGACTTCATGCACCACAACCCGATGCTCGAAATGCACCCGGTCGACTTCACCAACGACCCGGCGATCGCCGGCCTGAACGACAACCTGGTGGCCATCAACGCCACCTTGCAGATCGACTTCCTCGGCCAGTGCGGTTCGGAGAGCATCGGCCCGACGCCCTATTCCGGCACCGGCGGCCAGGTCGACTTCGTGCGCGCGGCCAACCGCTCGCGCGGCGGCAAGGCCTTCATCGTGCTGCCCTCGACCGCCAAGGACGACACGATCTCGCGCATCGTGCCCACGCTCGCGCCCGGCACCCACGTCACCACCGGCAAGAACGACATCAACTACGTCGTCACCGAATACGGCGTGGCGCAGTTGCGCGGCAAGACCGGACGCCAGCGCGCCGAGGCGCTGATCGCCATCGCCCATCCGGACTTCCGCGCCGAGCTGCGGCGCGCGGCGGCGCAG
>JACMLV010000458.1 GCA_014379395.1 Burkholderiaceae bacterium | reverse complement strand
GCGGCGTGGCGCTGCCGCTGCTCGAATGCCGGCCGGCCGAGCTGGTCGTCGTCAACCGCACCCGCGCCAGCGCCGACGTGCTGGCGCTGCAATGCGCGCCCAAGGACAATCCCTTTGTTAAGGTCGGCGCCCGCGATTTCGCCGAACTCGACGCGCCGTTCGACGTCGTCGTCAACGCCACCTCGGCCAGCCTGAACGGCGAGCTGCCGCCGCTGCCGGCGGCGGCGTTCGGGCCGCACACGCTGGCGCTCGACATGATGTACGGCGCCCAGCCGACCGTGTTCATGCAGTTCGCCGCCGGCCACGGCGCGCAGGTGCGCGACGGCCTCGGCATGCTGGTCGAGCAGGCGGCGGAGGCGTTTTTCCTGTGGCGCGGCGTGCGTCCGGAAACGGAGGCGGTGCTGGCGCGCCTGCGCGCCGCCCTATGACGGCGCAGCGCAAGATTTTTGGCGGCAAGAGCCGCGGCGCGCGCTCGTGGCTGGCCTGGCTGATCCTGCTGCCGCTGCTGGCGGTGCTGGTGATCCAGCTGTATTTCTTCCTGCAAATCTGGTGGTGGGTCGACCACAATCCGGAAACCACGTCCTTCATGCGCGCCCAGCTGTCCGTCTTGCAGGAGAAAAATCCGAAGGCGGTGTTGCAGCACAAGTGGGTGCCGTACGCGCGCATCTCGAACAACCTGAAGCGCGCCATCATCGCCTCCGAGGACGCCAATTTCTCCGAGCACGAGGGGGTCGACTGGGACGCGCTGCAAAAAGCCTACGAGAAGAACAACAAGAAGCGCAAGGTGGTGTCGGGCGGCTCCACCATCACCCAGCAACTGGCCAAGAACCTGTTCCTGTCGGGCTCGCGCAGCTATCTGCGCAAGGGGCAGGAGCTGGTCATCACCTACATGCTCGAGACGATGATGGACAAGGAGCGCATCTTCGAGGTGTATCTGAACGTGGTCGAATTCGGCAGCGGCATCTTCGGCGCCGAGGCGGCGGCGCGCCATTACTACGGCGTCGGCGCGGCCCAGCTGGGCGCGAGCCAGGCCGCCAAGCTGGCCGTGATGCTGCCCAATCCGCGCTTTTTCGACCGCCACCGCGATTCGAACTATCTGGCGCGGCGCACCGGCGTGATCCTGGCGCGCATGGGTTCGGCGGAATTGCCATGAGAGGCTTGCCATGAATTACTCATCAAGGAGCGCGCGCATGCGTCGTCAAGGTGGACAAATCAGTCTGTGGCTGGTCGCGGTGTTGATGGCCGGCTTTGCCTCGATCAGCATGGCGGCTCTGTTTTCGATGCGCTACGAGCGCAACCTGTACGCCGAAGCCATCGCCTGGGTGCTCAAGTCTCCGGCCGGCCGGCCACGGCGCCGCGACCGAGGGTGCCAGCCAGGCGCTGAGCGCCGCCACACCGGCCACCTCTGCGCCGGCGTCCGGCGCGATGCGCAAATGCGTCATCGACGGCAAGAATGTGATCTCCAACGTCGATTGCGCCAACGCGTCGTCGAGCAAGGTGATCGCGATCCACGACACGCGCGGCATCGAGGCGCCCAAGGCCCCGCCGCCGCCGCCGCAGCCCGACCCGGCCAATCTGCGCGAGCAAATGATCGACAAGGCCACGCGCTAGCGCGAGGATCGGCGCCGCAACCGCGGAACAGCAAAACCGGGCGGCAAAATCGCAGTTCGGGGTGGTCGCCAAAAGGGCTTTGCGGGTACACTTGCGCTGTTTCATTTTTGGCGCCGGCCAACAGCGGCGGCGCCGGTACTTATTTCTTCACGTTTGGCTGAGAGCGCGCATGATCAATGTCTTCGTATTACAAAACGGCCGGCTCAACCAAGTACCCATCGTCACCCGCGCCGACCTGGAAAACAGCGCCCCGGTGTGGGTCGACCTGACCGACCCGAACGACGACGAGCGCGCCTGGGTCAAGGCGATCTACGGCGTGACGCTGCCGGGCGAAGACGAAGTCAAGGACATCGAGGCCTCGGCCCGCTACTACGAGGCGGAAAACGGCGACCTGCACCTGCGCACCGACTTCCTGCTCGAAGAGGACGACGGCCCGTCGCGCGTCGTCACCGTCGCCTTCATCCTGGCCAAGCGCATGCTGTTCTCGGTGCACACCGACGACTTGCCGGTGTTCCGCCTGGTGCGCATGCGCGCCCGCTCGCGCCCCGGCTCGATCGAGGACTACATGGACGTGCTGCTCGACCTGTACGCCACCGACGCCGAGTATTCGGCCGACGCGCTCGAGGGCATCTACCAGAATCTGGACGAGGTCAGCCGGCGCGTGCTGCAAAAGGAATTCACCGACCAGGACGCGGCCGCCGCGCTGAACTCGATCGCCCACGAGGAAGACTTGAACGGGCGCATCCGCCGCAACATGATGGACACGCGCCGCGCGGTCAGCTTCCTGATGCGCGGCCGGCTGCTCAATTCCGACCAGTTCGAGGACGCGCGCCAGATTCTGCGCGACATCGAATCGCTCGACGGCCACACCTCCTTCCTGTTCGACAAGATCAACTTCCTGATGGACGCCACCGTCGGCTTCATCAACATCAACCAGAACAAGATCATCAAGATCTTCTCGGTCGCCAGCGTGGCCTTCCTGCCGCCGACCCTGATCGCCAGCATCTACGGCATGAACTTCAAGGGCTGGTTCCCCGAGCTGGAATGGACGCTCGGCTACCCGTTCGCGCTATCGCTGATGCTCACCAGCGCGATCGCGCCGTTCTGGTACTTCCGCCGCCGCGGCTGGCTCAAGTAAGCGGCGTTGCAAGGCGGCCGATGCGTCCGCCCGGTTGTCGGTCACGGTTGTCAATCTCCGTACATTCCTGTCGCAAACCCTGCATCAATGACGCCGCGCCGGGATGGTCGCGCGGCCGCCGCCCGGCGCGTTTCGCCTTGCCGCGTGGCACCGCTCTTGCTTGCCATGCTGGCATGCACGCGCCCGCTCCCCACTCCCACTCCCACGCTTCGATCGACATGGCCGCGCTGGCGGAGCCGGACGGCTGGCTGGACGGCTTCGCGCTGCGCGAGCTGCCCAAGGGTTATCTGCTGGCCACGCCCGGCGTCCAGCGCGACCAGGTTTTCATCGTGCGCTCGGGCCGGCTGCGGGTGTATCTGGCCGGCGCCAATCGCGAGCTGAGCCTGAGCTTCCTCGAGGCCGGCGACATCTACGCCACCCACACGCCGACCTATGTCGAGACGGTGGCGCCGAGCGCGCTGTGGATCATCGACACGGCCACCTTCGCGCGCAAGCTGGCGCGCGAGCCGGCCGTCCATCCGGCCGTCATGCGCGTCATGGGCCGCCTGCTCAGCAACGCCGTGACCCTGGTCGACGACCTCGCCTTTCGCGAAGTGCCGGCGCGGCTGGCGCGCTTTCTGGCCGGGCTGGCGCAGCGCCGCGGCCAGCCGCACGAGCGCGGCGTCCTGATCCCGCTCGAATTGAGCATGGAGGACATCGCCAGCCTGCTCGGCAGCACGCGCCAGACGGTTTCCTCGCTGATCAACCAGTGGGAGCGCGACGGCGTGGTGCAGCGCCAGGGCCGGCGCAACCTGCTGATCTGCTCGCTCGACGTGTTGCGGCAGCGCTGCGCCGGGTAGCTTTGGGTAGTGTCGGCCAGCCGACGGACGCGCCGCGCCGGCGCCGCTACAGTGGACCCATCACGGACACTTTCAGGGGAAACACATGGGCCAGGATTGCGGCTGCAAGAAAACCGATCGCTACGTCAGCTTCATCGGCATCGACTGTATGGGCCAGGCGGCGCGGGTGATGGCGTGCATCGAGCGGCACCGGGCGATCCCGGAGCACAACAACGCCTTTTGGGATTACTTCGCCAACAAGCGCGCCGGCGCCGTCGGCCAGAAACCGGACGATTTGCTGCTGATCCATTCCAACCTCGGCCAGGTGCGTGAGCTGTTCGAGACCTGGGACGACCACGAGGCGCTGGCCTTGCTGCGGCAGCTGGAAGAGGAGTGCTGCTAAGGCCATGGTTGGCAGGACGCATCATCCGCTCCTTCGTGGCTGAAGGAGTCAGGTTAGGGGGCCGGCAGAACGCGGCGCTTGTGATACATCAAACGCATTTTTGAGACGCGTTTGTTTTTTTTAAACATGAATCGGGCGTTGGCCCGGCTGGAATTGAAAATGGGTAAGCAAAACGAGGCGGGCGAACGGCCCGAATTGGCTTGGGGCCAATGGGCGAACGGCGCTGGAGGAAGCGGCCGGGGCGGGCCCGGTGGCAAGGGGCCGGCGTCAAGCCGGCCCCGGACAAACTAGGAAGACCAGGACTTCCCGGTCACGCGGCCATGGCGGCGAACACCTTGCGCGCGGCGGCGATGGTGGCGTCGATCACGGCGTCGTCGTGCTGGGCCGAGACGAAGCCGGCCTCGAATGCGGCCGGCGCGAAGTAGACGCCCTCGTCGAGCATGGCGTGGAAGAAGGTGTTGAACTTGGCGCGGTCGCCGGCCATCATCTCGCCATAGCTGGTTGGCACGGTGGCGCTGAAGTACAGGCCGAACATGCCGCCCACCGAGTCGGCGCAGAAGGTCACGCCGGCGTCGCGCGCGGCCTCGTTCAAGCCCTTGGCCAGGCGCGCCGCGGTCGCGCCGAGCTTCTCGTAGAAGCCGGGCGCCTGCACCAGTTTCAGCGTCGTCATGCCGGCCGCCACCGCGACCGGGTTGCCCGACAGCGTGCCGGCCTGGTACACCGCGCCGATCGGCGCCATGTGGTGCATCAGCGCGGCGCTGCCGCCGAAGGCCGCCACCGGCATGCCGCCGCCGATCACCTTGCCCAGCGCGGTCAGGTCCGGCTTGATGCCGTACAGCGCCTGGGCGCCGCCCAGCGCGACGCGGAAGCCGCACATGACTTCGTCGAAGATCAGGATCGCGCCGTGCTTGGTGCACAGGTCGCGCAGCGCCTGCAGGAATTCCTTCTTGCCCGGAATCAGGTTCATGTTGCCGGCCACCGGCTCGACGATCACGCAGGCGATCTCGTCGCCCATGTCGGCGAAGGCCTTTTGGACCTGGGCCACGTCGTTGTAGTCGAGCACCAGGGTGTGCTTGACGAAGTCCTCCGGCACGCCGGCCGAGGTCGGGTTGCCGAAGGTCAGCAGGCCGCTGCCGGCCTTGACCAGCAGCGAATCGGCGTGGCCGTGGTAGCAGCCCTCGAACTTGATGATCTTGTCGCGCCCGGTGGCGCCGCGCGCCAGGCGCAGCGCGCTCATGGTCGCCTCGGTGCCCGACGAGACCAGGCGCACCTGCTCGATCGACGGCACCAGGCGCGTGATCTCCTCGGCCATCAGGATCTCGCCCTCGGTCGGGGCGCCGAACGACAGGCCGTTGGCGGCCGCGTCCTGCACCGCCTTCACCACTTCCGGATGGGCGTGGCCGACGATGGCCGGGCCCCAGGAGCCGATGTAGTCGATGTAGCGCTTGCCGTCCGCGTCCCAGAAGTAGGGGCCTTCGGCGCGCGTGATGAAGCGCGGCGTGCCGCCCACCGAGCGGAAGGCGCGCACCGGCGAATTGACGCCGCCCGGGGTGGTCAGTTGGGCGCGGGCGAACAGGGTGTCGTTTTTCGAAGTAGTGGTCATGATCTTGTCGTCAGGGAGTAAATCGGGAAACTTGGCGTCGGCGGTAATGAAACAAGGTGTTGAAAAAGCGCGGCCGCCATCACGATGGCAGGGCGGCGGCGCGCTGGCGGAACCAGCGGTCCGGCACCAGCTTGCCCATGCCGAAGCGCTGCGCGTGGGCCAGCGCGCCGGCGGTGTATTCCTGCGCCGCCGGCACCGCCGCCAGCATGTCCGGGGCGCTGTCGCCGGGCTGC
>JACMLV010000457.1 GCA_014379395.1 Burkholderiaceae bacterium | reverse complement strand
CCGAGGCCGCCCGCCAGCAGCGTCAGGGCGCTCCACAGATGCCACTGGCCGCCGGCGCCGGCGTGCGCCACCAACGTCGCCGCCATGACGCCGGCGGCCCAGCCGGTTGCATGGTGCGCTTTGTTGGATGCCATGGTGATAAGTCGCGCCGCTGTTGCCGCGGCGTTGGGAAAACGGGTGAATTTGAAGCTGGATGAATATACAGTATCCGGCGCCCGCCATGGGCGGGAAATGCCGTTTTTTCGCTATGAAAATCCGTCCAGGGCGGGACGGCGCCCCGATTCCTTCGTTCATGTGGATAAAATGGCGCCCCCGCAACGAAAATTATTGGCAAGCGATGGCGACTCGAAGCAGCTATGGACAAACCTGGTGGGGCGAGCAGTGGCTCAACGCGCTCGCCAAGATCGACAACGACAACCGCCTGCCGCGCGGACGCACTTATGCCAACAAGGGCGCGGTGACGAAGCTCGAGATCGACGCCGGCAAGATCGTCGCCAAGGTGAGGGGCTCGCGCCCGACTCCGTACAACGTCGAGATCAAGGTGCCGGCCATGCCGGCCGCGCAGGCCGGGGTCCTGCTCGACGCGCTGGCGCGGGACCCGCTGATTATCTCCAAGATGCTCAACCGGGAGCTCGACCCGGCCGTGCTCGAGCGCGCCAAGGCGCTCGGGATCGCCGTCTTTCCTGAGCACTGGAGGGACCTCGGCATGCGCTGCTCCTGTCCCGATTACGCGGTGCCGTGCAAGCATCTGGCCGCCGTCGTGTATCTGGTGAGCCGCGAGATCGACGGCAACCCGTTCATGGTGTTCGCGTTGAAGGGCGTCGATCTGGCCAAGGCGCTCAAGGAGCGCGATATCTCCATCGAGCGCGAGGCGCGGGCGGCGCTGCCGACGCTGGCCGCCTTGCTCCTGCCGGCGGCCGAATCGGCATCCGGTGCCGAAGCCGAACGCGCATCCGCGACCAAACCGAAGTCCAGGTCGAAGTCCAAGTGCGCCGTCGCCGCGGCAGAAGCAGCCCCGGCCGTCGCCCCGGTGCCTTTGGCCGCCGCGAACGCCGACGCGGCGCCGCTCTGCGACTACGCCGCGCCCGATTATTCGACCCTGCCCGAGCTGGGCGCGCTGCTGGTCGGCGTCCTGCCGGCCAAGCCGGCGTTCTTCCAGCACGGCGACTTCCGCGCCAGCTACGACAAGGTGATGACGCGCGTCGCCAAATGGGCCCGGCGCGGCTTGGAGACGACTTGGCCGGGGCAGGTGGCGGCGTTCAGGCCGGACGACAAGGCGCACATCGTGCTCGACGAGCAATACCGGCCCACGCTCACTGGCATGGCGCACGACACGCGCTTGCGGGTTTTGATGCACATGCTGGAACACGTGGCCGAGGCCGATTTGCCCGAGTTGCAGCCGGAAGTGGCCGCGCTGTACCACGCGCGCGTCGCCAGCTTGCACCTGCTCGCGCGCGGCGCGGTGCTGCCGCAGGTGTTCGACTGCGGCAAGGACGGGGTCGCCGTGCGCTGGCTGCCGGCGCTG
>JACMLV010000456.1 GCA_014379395.1 Burkholderiaceae bacterium | reverse complement strand
CGGCGCGGCGGCGACGGCGCTCGCGGCCGGGGCCGCGCTCTTGTCGGCCGACGACAGCAGACCGGCCGGAATCAAGCCCATTTCATAGGCGCCGAAGCCGGCGCCGGCGAGCAGCAACAGGGCGACGCCGCCGAGCCAGCCGGCCGACTTCGACGAGCGCTCGGTCATCGACGGAAAGCGCGCCTCGGAAAACGAGGCCGACATATCGCGCCGCGGCGCGGCGGCGGCGGCCGGGCTGACGACCGGATCGACGATCATCGCCACCAGCGGCGCGGCGTCGATTTTGAGGATCTTGGCGTAGGCGCGGATAAAGCCGCGCACCACCGCCAGGTTCGGCAAGCTGGCCAGATCGTCCGCCTCGAGCGCGACCACCTGGCGGATCTGTAACTTGAGCTGCTCGGCGACCTGTTCGACGCTCCAGCCCATCGCTTCGCGTCCGCTCTTCAGATGCACACCTGGAGTCTGCGGGCCGTCCTCGGATTGCGGCGGTCCCGCCCATTCTGC
Organism: Burkholderiaceae bacterium; assembly: GCA_014379395.1. Lineage (GTDB taxonomy): Bacteria > Pseudomonadota > Gammaproteobacteria > Burkholderiales > Burkholderiaceae_D > Janthinobacterium. The sequence continues at coordinate 6,626 of JACMLV010000456.1, read as the reverse complement.
ATTCATCGGTATCCCTGTCTCACTCATCAAATGCCCCATGTAGATACGCAGCGTATTCGGGCGAGGCGGAATGGTGGCGCCGCAATTGCGTCGCCAAGCCAGCTTCCGCGCCCGCATCCCCGAGCTTGCGCTGCACCTTGATCGCGAGCCACAGCACGTCGGCCGTCAAGCTCTCCAGTTTCGCCGTCTTGCCGAGTCGGGAAACGAAAAATCCGGCGCGTTGATAATCGCGCCGCTCGTAATAGAGCCGGGCCAGATTGGCGTTGGTCGCGGCCAGGTCCGGCGTCAACTGCAAAGCTCGCAGCAAATAGCGCTCGGCCAGCGCGCGATCGCCCATCTTCAACGCGCACGAGCCGGCGTTGTTGAGCGCCTTGGCCGGCGATTGATAGGCCTTGTTGGCCAGGGCGGCGTCGAAATGCGCGATCGACTCGCGCACGCGCCCGTTCTGGCACAGGAAGGAGCCATAGTTATTGCTGACGTCGGCGTTTTGCGGCGCCAGCCTCAAGGCGCGCTGAAAGTTGTCCTCGGCCAGCGCCACCTCGCCCATGCCCATGTAGATCAGGGCGCGGATGCCGTAGGCGTCGGCGTTGCCGGGCTCGGCCTGCAACGCCAGCTTGATCTCGTCGAGCGCGGCGTCGAGCTGGCCCTGCTCGTAATAGCCGACCGCCAGTTCGATGCGGATCGCGGCGCGCTTCTGGCCCGGCGACTGGTCCGAGCTCGTTTGCAGCTCGGCCTTGCCGCTGGCGCCCGGTCCGCCGGCGCAGCCGCCCAGCAGCGCGCCGACGCACAGCAGCGGCAACGCCAGGCGGCGCCAGAATGGACGCGCCGGCATCAGGACCGGATCTCCACGATGCGGCCGAAGTCGGGGCCGAATTTTTGTTTGTATTCGTCCATTTTCCCCATCCGCTCCTGCACCCGGGTGCGGTCCTTGACCTCGCCGGCCAACTGGCCGCAGGCGGCGTCGATGTCGTCGCCGCGGGTCTTGCGGATGGTGGTCACGATGCCGGCGTCCATCAGGATCTGGGCGAAGGCCTTGATGCGCGGATTCTTCGAGCGCAGCAGGCCCGATTCGACGAACGGATTGAAGGGAATCAGGTTGAACTTGCACGACACGCCATGTTCGCGGTCCTGCACCAGCGCCACCAGCTCGCGCGCGTGGGCGTCGCTGTCGTTGACGCCGTCGAGCATGCAGTATTCGAAGGTGATGAAGTCGCGCGGCGCGAACTCGAGGTAGCGCCGGCAAGCCGCCATCAGCTCGGCCAGCGGGTATTTTTTATTCAACGGGATCAGGCTGTCGCGCAGCGCGTCGTTCGAGGCGTGCAGCGAGACCGCCAGCGCCACCGGCACCACCTGCGAGAGCTTGTCGATCATCGGCACCACGCCCGAGGTCGACAAGGTGACGCGGCGGCGCGACAGGCCGTAGGCGTTGTCGTCGAGCATCAGCTTGAGCGCGGTGACGGTCGGCTCGAAATTGAGCAGCGGCTCGCCCATGCCCATCATCACCACGTTGGTGATCTGGCGCTCGCCCTTCGGGCCGGGCTCGACGCCCTTGGTCGCGCGCAGCGCGAATTCGGCCATCCACAACTGGCCGATGATCTCGCCCACCGTCAGGTTGCGGTTGAAGCCCTGCTTGCCGGTCGAGCAGAAGCGGCAATTGACGGCGCAGCCGGCCTGGGTCGAAATGCACAGCGTGCCGCGGCCCTCCTCCGGAATGAACACGGTTTCGATCGCGTTGCCCTGGCCGACGTCGAGCAGCCATTTGCGGGTGCCGTCCGTCGAGGTGTTGTCGCTGATGACGCCTGGCGCGCGCACTTCGGCGCGGGTGGCCAGCTTGTCGCGCAGCGACTTGGCCAGATCGGTCATGGCCGCGAAGTCGCCGGCGCCGAACTGGTGGATCCAGCGCTGCAGTTGCTTGGCGCGGAACGGCTTCTCACCCAACTGGGCGCAGTAGGCGACCAGTTGCGCGGGATCGAGGTCCAGCAGATTGGTGAGAGTCGTCATGATCGGGGTTTCACTATCTTCAAAAAGGCCGTCCGCCGCCGAACCTGGGCTCGTGGGGCGAACGGCTTGCAACAGTTAAGCGGCTGGGCCGATTAACGCGAGTACACGTTCAGCGCTGGGAAGAAATACGCGATTTCAACGGCGGCGGTTTCAGCGGCGTCCGAACCGTGGACGGCGTTGGCGTCGATCGAATCGGCGAAATCGGCGCGGATGGTGCCCTTGTCGGCCTTCTTCGGATCGGTCGCGCCCATCAGGTCGCGGTGTTTCAGCACGGCGTTCTCGCCTTCCAGGGCTTGCACGATGACCGGGCCGGAGATCATGAAGTCGACCAGGTCCTTGAAGAAAGGACGGGCGGCGTGAACGGCGTAAAAACCTTCCGCCTCAGCGCGCGACAGGTGGATCATGCGGGCAGCGACGATCTTCAGGCCAGCGCCTTCGAAACGGCTGTAGATTTGGCCGATGACGTTTTTCGCGACGGCGTCTGGTTTGATGATCGACAGGGTGCGTTCGATTGCCATGTGTAAAAACTCCAATAAAAAGAAAGGTTTAAGACAGATCATTGATAACTCAATCAACCTTTGATTTTACCATAGAACACCCCACATCTCCGATTGCGCGCCCTCTTAAGCCAGCTTTAAGCCCCGGGCGGGGCGATTTTTCACGAAAATGCGCTGGCATGCTATGCTTAAACAAGCAAATTGAACTAATTATCGGAGGCTTTATTATGAATCAAAACATCCGCAGCACTTACGGCATGTCGGACGGGATGCAACTGGTGCGCCACCGCGTGCTTCGCAACACTTACTGGCTGCTGGCGCTGTCGATGATTCCGACCGTGCTGGGCGCCTTCATCGGCGTGCAGGCGCACGTGCCGATGCCGTCCGGCGCCATGGGCTTCATCCTGTTCATGGCGATCGCGTTCGGCTTCATCTTCGCGATCCAGAAAACCAAGGATTCGGGCCTCGGCGTGGCGGTGCTGCTCGGCTTCACGTTCTTCATGGGGCTGATGCTCACGCCGCTGTTGACGCGCACCCTGGGCTACTCGAACGGCGGCAGCCTGATCATGACCGCCTTCGGCGGCACCGCCACCATCCTGGCCGTGATGGCGACCATCGCCACCGTCTCCAAGCGCGATTTCTCGGCGATGGGCAAGTGGCTGTTCGCCGGCGTCATCGTGCTGCTGCTGGCCTCGGTGGCCAACATCTTCCTGGGCATGTCGGCGCTGTCGATCGTGATCTCGGTGATGGCGATCGCGATCTTCTCGGCCTACATCCTGTACGACGTGCAGCAGATCATCAACGGCGGCGAAACCAACTACATCACCGCGACCTTGAGCATCTACCTCGACGTCTACAACATCTTCACCAGCCTGCTCTCGCTGCTGGGCCTGGGCGGCAGCCGCGACTGACGCGCAGCAACGCAACCCCGAAGCCGGCCTCGCGCCGGCTTTTTATTTGCGGGATTGGGAAAACCGTCCGCCGCTCGACGCGCCGGCCTCGAGGGATGAGAGAGAGAGAGAGAGAGAGAGATGTGGGAGACGCCGGAATAAATGCCGGCGGAATGCATCGCCCCAGCCGCCGCAAGGCCGGTTGAACCCGGCCCGGCGGCGGCTGGCGGCGGTTTAGTTCAGATCGAACACGGCCATCGACTCGACGTGCGAGGTGTGCGGGAACATGTTGACCACGCCCGCCTTGCTCAAGGTGTAGCCCGCTTCCAGGGTCAGGATGCCGGCGTCGCGCGCCAGCGTGGCCGGGCTGCACGAGACGTAGACGATGCGCTTGGGCAGCAGGTCCGGCCGCGCTTGGCGCAGGCCGGCCAGCGCCAGGCACAACGCATGGGCGCCGTCGCGCGGCGGATCGATCAGCATGCGGTCGAATTTATCGAGCGCGATCAAGTCCTCAACCGTCACTTCGAACAGGTTGCGGGTCGAGAAGCTGGTCTTGTCCGACAGGCCGTTGGCGCGCGCGTTTTCCAGCGCGCGCTCGGTCAGCGTGGTGCTGCCCTCGATGCCGACCACGGCGCGGCCGCGGGTGGCGAGCGGCAAGGTGAAATTGCCCAGGCCGCAAAACAGATCGGCGACCCGGTCCTCCGGCTGCACGTCGAGCAGGCGCAGCGCCTTGACCACCAGCACCCGGTTGATGTGGTGGTTGACCTGGGTGAAGTCGACCGGCTTGAACGGCATCTTGACGCCGAATTCCGGCAGCAGGTAGTGCAGCTGCGGCTCGAGCGGGTAGTACGGCACGGCCGTCTCCGGCCCCTTCACCTGCAGCCACCATTGGATGGTCCACTGCTCGGCGAAGGCCTTGAGCTTGACTTCGTCGTCGGGCGTCAACGGCGCCATGATGCGCAGCACCATCGCGGTGACGTTTTCGCCGACGGCCAGCTCGATCTGCGGCATCTGCTCGAAGATCGACAGGGAGCCGATCAGTTCGCGCAGCGGCAGCAGCATCTTCGACACGTGCGGCGGCAGGATCTGGCAGCTGCCCATGTCGGCCACGAAGGCCGATTTCTTTTCGTGGAAGCCGACCAGCACCGTGTCCTTCTTCTTCACATGGCGCACCGACAGGCGGGCACGGTAGCGGTAGCCCCAGGTCGGGCCGTAGAGCGGGCGCATCATGTGCTCCGACTTGACCTTGCCGATGTGCCACAGGCTGTCCTCCAGCACGCGCTGCTTGATCGCCACCTGGGCCGAGGGCTCCAGATGTTGCATCGAGCAGCCGCCGCAAATGTCGTAATGCACGCAGCGCGGCTTGACGCGCATGGACGATTCGCGGTGCAGCTCGGTCATCCGGGCCGCCTCCCAGTTCTTCTTTTTCTTGAACGTGACGAAGCTGACGCGCTCGCCCGGCAAGGCGCCCTCGACAAAGATGACCTTGCCCGGCGTGCCGTCCTCGTTGTGCAAATGGCCGACGCCGCGGGCGTCCATGTCGAGCGATTCGATGTCGATGATGTTGTCTGGCATGGCGATCAAAAGTGTAGTGGGTCGGGCGGGGAGCGCGCGCCGGAGTGTCGCGGCGCAGCGGTGGCAACGGGCGCGGCGGGCGGCCCCTGCGGGCGGCCCATATCATAGCAGATGGGGAAACGACGAGGGACGCCGCGGCGTCCCCTTTAGGTCGGCTTTTTGACCGCCTACAGCAGCGAGTCGCGCACGATGCCGCGCGCCGCCATGGCCCGCTTGAGTTTGATGAGCGCCTCCTGCTGGATCTGGCGCACCCGCTCGCGCGTGACGCCCATTTCCTCGGCCAGCGTTTCGAGCGTGGCCGGATCGTCGTTGTCGAGCCCGAAACGGCGCATGACGACGATGCGCTGCTTGTCGGGCAGGCGCGAGAGCCAGTCGCGCACCAACAGCGTCATTTCATGGTGTTCGGCGCGCGCGTCCGGGGTTTCGTCGGCGTCGCCGGGCAGCATGTCGATCAGCGACGATTGCGGATCGTTGTCGAGCGGCGCGTCGAGCGAGGTGGCGTGCTCGGACAGGGCCAGGATGTCCTGCACCTCCTCGACCGGGCGCGACACCAGGTAGGCGATGTCCTCGGCGCTGGCGTCCTTGCCGTCGTGGTGCCGGGCCTCGAGGTGGTATTTGGCGCGCAGGATCTGGTTCAGCTCGCGCACCATGTGCACCGGCAGGCGCACGGTGCGGGCCTGGTTCATGATGGCGCGCTCGATGCTCTGGCGGATCCACCAGGTGGCGTAGGTCGAAAAGCGGAAACCGCGCTCGGGCTCGAACTTGTCGATCGCGCGCATCAGGCCGATGTTGCCCTCCTCGATCATGTCGAGCAGCACCACGCCGCGGTTGATGTAGTGCTTGGCGATCGACACCACCAGGCGCAGGTTGTGCTCGATCATGGCCTGGCGCGCCGCGAAATCGCCCTGCTTGGCCAGGGTCGCGAAATGCACCTCCTGCGGCGCGGTGAGCAGCGCGCGCGCGCCGATCTGGTTCAGATAGTGCTGGGTGGTGTCGGTCGAGAGCTCGGCCGCCAGCACCTTTTTCAATTCGTCGACGCTCTCCAGCACGGGCTCGGCTTCGGCCCGGTCGCCGGCCTCGCCCGATTCGCCGGCGTCGAGGCCGACCGCGTCGTCGGCCTCGTCAGTGAACGGGTCCGGCGCCGGATCGTCTTCCAATTGTTGCTGCGTAGGTGTCATTGCATATCTAACGGTTAGGCAAGAATTTCGAAGGATCGACCGGCTTGCCCTGCTGCCGGATTTCAAAATGCAGCTTGACGGCGTCGGTGTCCGAATCGCCCATCTCGGCGATCGTCTGGCCCCGGTTCACGCTCTGGCCTTCCTTGACCAGGATGCTGCGGTTGTGCGCGTAAGCCGACAGCAAGTTATTACTGTGTTTGACGATCACCAGATTACCATAACCACGGATGCCGCTGCCGGCGTACATGACTTTGCCGGCGCCGGCGGCGAGCACGCTTTGCCCGGCCTTGCCGGCGATGTCGATGCCCTTGTTCTTGCCCTCGTCGAAAGTGGCGACGACCTTGCCGTCGGACGGCCAGATCCAGGTCAGCCTGTCCTCCTCCGACAGCGCGGCGGCGGTGGCGGCCGGGGCGGCGACCGCTCGCGGCGGCGCCTCGACCGCCACCGCCTTGACCTCGGCCTTGACGGCCGGGCCGCCTTCGGCG
>JACMLV010000051.1 GCA_014379395.1 Burkholderiaceae bacterium | reverse complement strand
CTGCCGGCGCTGCTCGACGCGCTCGCCGGCGTGGTCGCCGGCGCGCTGGCGCTGGCCGTCGTTCTGGGAGCGAAGAAAATAATGCCGCAACGAAAATAGTTTACAAAAAGAAAGACTTTGCCGCGAATATCTGATCTAATCGTCAAGCTTCCCGGCGCGCGGCCCGCCCCTCCGCGGCAACGCGCGCCGGCGAATCTTCCCGGCTATTGGAGACGCTATCATGGTGCATCGTCCGACTCACGTTCCGGCCGCCGCCGCCGTTGGCGCGGCGCGCGCATTACTGCTCATTAGCACGGCGGCCTATCTGACCGGCCTGTGGGCGGCGTCGATGTCGCCGATGGCCAAGGGCTTTTATTTGGCGATCCTGATGTATGGCCTGCTCGCCACCGTCTCGGTGCGCAGGATGGTGCGCGAGCACCGCGCCGGCCGCCAGTGCGGCGCCGCCTACGAGGCGCTGTGCTGGATCTCGCTGATGCTGTCGGTGCTGCTGCTCGCCATCGGCCTGTGGAACGCCGGTTTTTCGCTCAGCGAAAAAAGCTTTTATGGCTTGGCTTATACGCTCAGTCTGCTGGCCGTGCTGGCGGTCTAGACATCAGGAGTCTGTCGGACTTAGGCTCGTCGGCCGCAAAAATACCTGGACGGTCCATATTTCGCCGTTTTCTCGGCCAATAGCTCGCTATTGGGCACTGCGAAACCGTCAAAATCCGGCCTCGTCCGGCCATTTTTTCGCTTCGACGCCCTAAGTCCGACAGCCTCCCAGGCCGCCCGCCCATCCCGGCGCGCTTTATGAAATTGCGCGCGCCATAGCGGGGCATGTTGGCCGATTTTGATCTACATCAATAAAATTGCGGTCGCGACTCCGTACACTTGGTCACCCATCTTGCGTTCGCGCAAGACTCATCGCCATTTTTTCCGGAATAACCCGACCGCATGCGCCCAAACCCGCCCGTCACCGATCATCGAACGCATGTGGCGCGGGATCCGGCCGTCGGCGCCAACCCGGACCCGGACGGCAAGCCCGTCCAGGTCGATCCCGACTTTCGCCAAGTGCGCGGCCATGCGGCCGAGGGATTGCCGCGCCCCATCCCTAATTGATTCCCCACCATGTCCATCATCGCCACCATCGCCGCGCCGACCCTCGGCCTTGATCAGGGCGTCGAATTCGACGCCGCCGTGATCGGCAAACTGAGCCAGCCGGGCCCGCCCTACACCTCGTATCCGACCGCCGACCGCTTCACCCCGGCCTTCGGCTTTGGCAACTTCCTCGAGGCGCTGGCCGCCCTGCGCATGCGCGGCGGGCGCCGCCCGCTCTCGCTCTACATCCACATCCCGTTTTGCGAGACGCTCTGCTATTACTGCTCGTGCAGCAAGATCGTCACCAAGGACCGCGGCAAGGCGGCCACCTACCTCAGCTATCTGAAGCAGGAAATCGCGATGCAGGGCAAGCTGTTCGGCGGCATGAACCAGATCGCGCAACTGCGCTTCGGCGGCGGCACGCCGACCTATCTGAGCGAGCGCCAGATGGACGACCTGATGAACCACCTGCGCCACAATTTCGAGTTCGCCGACGACGACGTCGGCGAGTACGCGATCGAGGTCGATCCGCGCACCGTCAGCCCGGAGCGGGTGCACGCGCTGCGGCGCCAGGGCTTCAACCGGATCAGCCTGGGCATCCAGGATTTCGACGCGCAGGTGCAACTGGCGGTCAACCGGGTCCAGTCCGAAGAGCACACGCTGGCCGTCATCGACGCCGCGCGCGCGGCCGGCTTCCGCTCGGTGAGCATCGACCTGATCTACGGCCTGCCCAAGCAGACCATGGCGAGCATGGAGCAGACCATGGCCAAGGTGGTGGCGGCCGGGCCGGACCGCATCGCGCTCTACAACTACGCCCACCTGCCGCGCCTGTTCAAGTCGCAGCGCCGCATCGTCGAGGCCGACCTGCCCGGCGCGCAGCTCAAGCTCGACATGCTCGGCCTGTGCGTGGCGCGCCTGACGGCGGCCGGCTACGTCTACATCGGCATGGACCATTTCGCCAAGCCGAACGACGAGCTGGCCGTGGCCCAGCGCCAGGGCCGCCTGCAGCGCAGCTTCCAGAGCTATTCGACGCGCTCGGACAGCGACCTGATCGCCTGCGGCGTCTCGGCCATCAGCTCGGTGGGCGCGGTCTACAGCCAGAACGAGGAGACCCTCGACGCCTATTACGAGCGGCTCGACGAGGGCAAGCTGCCGATCGCGCGCGGCATCAAGCTCGACACGGACGACCTGCTACGCCGTATAATCATCCAGCTCCTGATGTGCAATTTCGAATTGTCGATCGAGTCGATCGAGCAGACCCATCCGATAGAATTCCACCAGTACTTCGCCGCCGAGCTGGCCAAGCTGGAGCCGTTCGTGGCCGACGGCCTGGTCACGATCGACCGCCAGTGGCTCAGCGTCACCCCGCGCGGGCGGCTGCTGATTCGCAGCATCTGCATGGTGTTCGACAGCCATCTGGCGGCCGCCGCCAAGGAAAAACCGACGCGAGCGCGGCGCACCCCAAAAACAATCTGAAACGCGACTTGAAACGATTTACATGAACGCTCTCAATCTGCTGCCGATTTTCATGGTCGGCCTGGCCGGCAGCGTCCATTGCATCGGCATGTGCGGCGGCATCGTCAGCGCGCTGTCGGCGGCAAGCGGCCCGGCGCCCAGGCCGCGCCCGGTGATCGCCATCGTTCCCGCCGCCG
>JACMLV010000455.1 GCA_014379395.1 Burkholderiaceae bacterium | reverse complement strand
GTTCACGATCGCCTCTCTTTCTCTTCATTCCAGCCCAGCAAGGGGCCGACCTTGGCCTTCACGCGTGCCCGCATGGCCTTCACGCCCGATTCCCAGCCGACCCACAGGCCATGCTGGAAGCCGCGGCCGGGTCCGGCCCGGCGCCGCCGAAACGCCGGGTTTCTGGCGCGCACCAGTGGTAAAATCTCGCTTTTACCCGCCGCGCCGCGTCCGCGCCGGCCCGCTTTCCACCTCTTATTACTGTCCACCCCTTTACTTGGTTGCCTCCATGACTTCTACGCCTCCCTACTCCACGCTGTCGGCCCTATCCCCCCTCGATGGCCGCTACGCCAGCAAGACCGACGCGCTGCGTCCGATCCTGTCCGAAGCGGGCTTCATGCACCACCGCGTGAAGGTCGAAATCTCCTGGCTGCAAGCGCTGTCGCAAGCCGGCTTCGCCGAGATCAAACCGTTCTCGCCGCAAGCGAGCGCGCTGCTCGACAAGATGGCGGCGGATTTCTCCGAAGCCGACGCGGCCCGCATCAAGGCGATCGAGGCGGTCACCAACCACGACGTCAAGGCGGTCGAGTACTGGCTCAAGGAACAAGTGGCCGACGTGCCGGAACTGGTGGCGGCCTCCGAGTTCATCCACTTCGCCTGCACCTCGGAAGACATCAACAACACCTCGCACGGCATGATGCTCAAGGCCGCGCGCGACGGCGTGATGCTGCCGGCCCTGCAAGGCCTGATCGCGCGCCTGACCCAGCTCGCGCATGAGAACGCCGACGTCTCGCTGCTGGCGCGCACCCACGGCCAGGCGGCCAGCCCGACCACGCTGGGCAAGGAAATGGCCAACGTCGTCGCCCGCCTGCAACGCGCCATCAAGCGCATCGCCGACGTCGAAATCCTCGGCAAGATGAACGGCGCGGTCGGCAACTACAACGCCCACCTGTCGGCCTACCCCGACTTCGACTGGCCGACCTTCTCGAAGAACGTGATCGAACAGCGCCTCGGCCTGGTGTTCAATCCGTACACCATCCAGATCGAGCCGCACGACTACATGGCCGAGCTGTTCGACGCCTTCGCGCGCGTCAACACCATCCTGATCGACTTGAACCGCGACATCTGGAGCTATGTGTCGCTCGGCTACTTCAAGCAAAAAACCAAGGCCGGCGAAATCGGCTCCTCGACCATGCCGCACAAGGTCAACCCGATCGACTTCGAAAACTCGGAAGGCAACCTGGGCCTGGCGAACGCCGTGCTCAAGCACCTGGCCGAGAAGCTGCCGCTGTCGCGCATGCAGCGCGACCTGACCGATTCGACCGTGCTGCGCAACATCGGCGTCGGCCTCGGCTACACGCTCTTGGCCTATGACAGCTGCCTGCGCGGCCTGAACAAGCTGGAAGTCAATCCGGCCCGCCTCGAGCAAGACCTGGACGCGACCTGGGAAGTGCTGGCCGAGCCGGTGCAAACCGTGATGCGCCGCTACGGCATCGCCAATCCTTACGAGCAACTCAAGGAACTGACCCGCGGCAAGGGCATCTCGAAGGAGGCGCTGCGCGAATTCATCGTCACGCTGGCCATCCCGCAGGAAGCCAAGGACTTGCTGCTGGCGATGACGCCGTCGAACTACATCGGCATCGCGGCCCAGCTGGCGCGCGCGATTTAAGCAGTCGACTTAAGCAGTCGATTTAAGCAGTCCCTAAGCCCTTGCCGGCCACGCCGGCCGGCACGCAGAGCGGTTCTTTGGTAAGATTTAGTTCTAACACGTACTATCTATCAAGGAACCGCGATGCAACGCTACACCAAAACCGCGATCTCGCTGCACTGGCTGATCGCCCTGCTGATCGTGGCCGCCTTCGGGCTCGGCCTGGTCATGACCGACATCCCCGGCATCACGCCGACCAAGTTGAAATACTATTCCTGGCATAAATGGCTGGGCGTGACCGTGTTCGCGCTGGCCTGCGCGCGCCTGCTGTGGCGCCGCCTCAACGCGCCGCCGCCGCCGGCCACCATGCCGGCCTGGCAGGTCAAGGCCGCCGACGCCGTGCACGTCCTGCTCTACATCCTGCTGTTCGCGGTGCCGCTGTCGGGTTACTTCTACAGCCTGGCCGCCGGCGTGCCGGTGGTCTACCTCGGCGTGCTGCCGCTGCCGGTGCTGATCGGCCCCGATCCGGAGCTCAAGCCGATTCTCAAAACCGTCCACTACGTCCTGACGATGACGCTGGCCGCCGGCGTGCTGGCCCACGCCGGCGCCGCCCTCAAGCACCACTTCATCGACCGCGACGACGTGCTCAAGCGCATGCTGCCGTAACGCCCCGACGCCCTTCCCCCATTCACGCAGCCACCATTTATTTCGGAGTCCCCATGAGAATCACCCACCGCACCCTGCTCGCCGCGCTGCTCGGCCTGTCGCTCGCCGCCGGCGCCGCCACCCTGCTCAAGGCCGACCCGGCCAAAACCAGCATCTCGGCCGTGTTCAAGCAGATGAACGTGCCGGTCGAAGCCAAGTTCAAGAAATACGCGATCAGCATCGACTACAACCCGGCCAAGCCGGACGCCTCCAAGGCGACGGTCGAAATCGACACCGCCAGCCTCGACCTGGGCGACGTCGACATGAACAAGGAGGTGGCGAAGAAGGACTGGTTCAACTCGGCCCAGTTCCCGAAGGCGACCTTCGTTTCCAGCGCGATCAAGGCGGCCGGTCCGGGCAAGCTGAGCGTGACGGGCAAGCTGAGCATCAAAGGCAAGACCAGCGACGTCACCTTCCCGCTCACCGTCAAGGGCGACGGCGCGGCCCAGGTCTTCGACGGCGTCCTGCCGATCAAGCGTCTGGCCTACAATATCGGCGAAGGCGAATGGAAAGACACCGGCATGGTCGCCGACGACGTCACCATCAAGTTCCACGTCACGGCGCAGTAACACAGCAAGTCAGGCGATCCGGCGGCGCGCGTTAAGAACAGACACTGAGATAAATTTAGGAGACACATGAAACGCAAGCATCTGCTTCTGGCCTTGCTGGCCGCCGTCGCCGGCCCGGTCTTTGCCGCCGACACCGCCTACAACATCGATCCCGGCCACACCTACCCGAGCTTCGAGGCCGATCACATGGGCCTGTCGTTCTGGCGCGGCAAGTTCAACCAGACCAGCGGCAAGGTCAGCCTCGACCGCGCCGCCAAAACCGGCAGCCTCGACATCGTCATCGACGCCAAGTCGATCGACTTCGGGCACGACAAGATGAACGCCCGCCTGATGGCCGACGACATGTTCAATGTCGAGAAATTCCCGACCATCCTCTACAAAAGCAACAAGATGATCTTCGACGGCGAGCGCCTGGCCGCCGTCGACGGCGAACTGACGCTGCTGGGCGTGACCAAGCCGGTGCGCCTGACCATCAAGCACTTCAAGTGCATGATCAAGCCGCCGCTGCAACGCGAAGTGTGCGGCGCCGACGCCTCGGGCGAATTCAAGCGCACCGATTTCGGCTTCGACTACGGCGTGCCGCGCTTCGCGCCGGAAATCAAGCTGGCGATCCAGGTCGAGGCGATCAAGGCCGATTAACGTTCGGCCCCGCCCCCGAAGTCAGACAGCCCCTGCCGCGAACCATGCGCCAGGGGCTGTTTTTATCGCGCTGAACTT
>JACMLV010000454.1 GCA_014379395.1 Burkholderiaceae bacterium | reverse complement strand
TCGGCGCCGAAGGCGATGGCTGGCAGGGCCAGGGCGGCGAGCAGGGCGTGCGCTGCGAGCCGCGCGAGTCGCTGGCAAATTCGGTTGTTCAACACGGTCGGGATGGGTTTCGAATGGGGCGGACGGGCATTGTAGCGGCTCGGCCCGGTGCCGTGTCCGACGCGGTGCCGCGCCGCGCCGCCCGCAGTGCGTCCGCCGTTGGGGCACTGCGACCAATCGCCAGGCGAACTCATGTAAAATACCGGCCTTATTCTATGGTGTCCTCCGGCTAGTCTGCCGGAGGGTGAAACGGGAAGCCGGTGACCGGGGACGCACTCCCCACAGTCCGGCGCAGCCCCCCGCTGCTGTATGCCTGACGATTTTGTCCGCACGCCACTGTGCTTTTGCATGGGAAGGTAGGGCCTAAGAGGATGACGGCGAGCCAGAAGACCGGCCATAGTTGATTTACTGCTGGCACAAAATCCGGGGAATCGGTTTTGTCCGTTGTTTGGTTATTCCCGCTTCCGTTTCGCTGAAATATCGTCCGCCCGCAGGCGAAGGTCTGCTCTTGCGCCGCCGGTTTTTTCGGAAACGACGGGTAGCCGAAGTCGAACGGCGATCGTTTCTCGGCGCTTGTCCGGCAGCCAACCCGAGCCCCGCAAAATGAAACTAACACCGTCTCTTCCTGTTCCCCTTTCCCGCACCTTACTTAGCAAACCCCTGCGCGCTCCGCTGCTGGCCGCGCTGTTGACCGCGCTGTTGGCCGATTCCAAGCTGGCCCTCGCCGCCGACGCCGCCGCCTTGCAGGAGGTGAGCGTCAACGCCAGCCGGATCGCGCTGACCGGCATCGCCGATTCCGCCACCGAGGGCGTGGTCGGCGCGGCGCAACTGGCGAACCGGCCCTTGCTGCGCACCGCCGAGGTGCTCGAAACGGTGCCCGGGATGATCGTCACGCAGCACTCGGGCGACGGCAAGGCGAACCAGTATTTCCTGCGCGGCTACAACCTCGACCACGGCAGCGACTTCGCCACCTTCGTGCAGGGCATGCCGGTCAATGTCGTCAGCCACGCGCACGGCCAGGGCTACATGGACATGAATTTCCTGATCCCCGAGCTGATCGACCATATCCAGTACCGCAAGGGCGTGTACGCGGCGCCGGACGGCGATTTCACAAACACCGGGTCGGCGCGCATCGCCTACCAGCGCCGCCTGGCCGCGCCGTTTGTCGACCTTACGCTCGGCGAGCACAGCTTCCGCCGCGCTCTCGCCGCCGGCGGCACCGAGTGGAACGGCTTCGACCTGCTCGGCGCGGTCGAGCTGGGCGGCAACGACGGCCCGTGGGACCAGCCCGGCAATCTGCACAAGCGCAACGCCGTCGCGCGCCTGTCGAAGGGCGGCGCCAACAACGGCTTTTCGGTCACGGCGATGGCCTACGAGGCCGACTGGACCGCCACCGAGCATGTGCCGGAGCGCGCCATCACGGGCGGCGAGATCAAACGCTTCGGCGCGCTCACGCCGAGCGACGGCGGCCGCACCCACCGCTACAGCCTGGCCGGCGAGTGGGCCGCCAGCGGCGCGGCCGGCGCCAGCCGGATCAACGCCTATGTCGTCGATTACGCCCTCAATTATTTCGCCGCGCCGTCCGGGTTTATTCAAGGAGCGCAGGGCGACCAGCACGAGCAGGCCGACCGCCGCGTGACCTGGGGCGGCGAGGCGCGCCACGCGGTCGATCTCGGCGTCGTCGATCTGACGCTCGGCGCGCAGCTGCGCCAGGACCGGATCGGCACGCTCGGCCTGTACGAGACGGTGGAGCGGGTGCGCACGGCGACCGTGCGCGAGGACGAGGCGACCGAGACGGCCGCCGGCCTGTTCGCCGAGGCGCGCCGCGACTGGACGCCGTGGCTGCGCAGCACGCTCGGCCTGCGCTACGACCGCATCCGCGCCAAGACGGTCGCCACCGGCGGCGCCTTCAACATGGCCAACGGCGGGCGCGCCGAGGCCGGCCAGACCAGCCCGAAGGCGGGCCTGGTGTTCGGCCCGTTCGGCAAGCAATCTGCCGAGCTGTATCTGAACTGGGGCCGCGGCTTCCACAGCAACGACGCGCGCGGCGCCACCTCGACGGTGCAGCCAACCGACGGCGCGCCGGCCGACAAGCT
>JACMLV010000453.1 GCA_014379395.1 Burkholderiaceae bacterium | reverse complement strand
TGCGACTTATAAAAATAGCGGATTTTTCGCCGAGACAAGGAAAAAACCGCAGCAATACCGAGGTATTGCGAGGATTTTTGACGCAGTATCGGCGGAAAAGACGCATTTTTATGTCGCAAGAAGAGCGCAACACTACACTAGCCCTGCCGGGAACGCGGGGCGGGCCATCTTACAGCGCCCCCGGCCCCGCACGGCACTGTAAGATGATGCATCACCACCCTTTGCGCCCCCATGATCACGCACCTGACGCTGCACCGCTTCGTCCGCAACCGCCTTCACCTGAGCCTGGCGATCGCGTTCGGCACGCTGGTCGGCATCGCGCTGCCGGGCACATGGCAGTTGATCACGCGCCTGCTGATCGCATGGAACGTCGCGGTCTGGGCGTATCTGCTGACGATGGGCTCGATGATGATGCGGGCCGATCATCACAAGGTCAGGATGATGGCCGCCAAACAGGACGAGGGCGCCGGGCTGGTGCTGGCCACCTTGTCGGTCGCCGCCATCATCAGCCTGGCCGCCATCACGTCCCAGTTGTTGGTGCTGAAAAACGTGCCGGCCGACGAGAAAGCACTGCATTACGGCTTCACCGTGATCACCCTGCTCGGCTCCTGGTTCCTGGTCGGCACGCTGTTCTGTCTGCACTACGCGCACCTATATTACGGCAGCCAGGCCAAGACCCCGCCCTTGCGATTTCCGGATACGGAACTGTCGCCCAATTACTGGGATTTCCTGTATTTCTCGTTCACCATCGCGGTCGCGGTGCAAACCGCCGATGTTATGGTGTGCACCCGACGGCTGCGCAAGATCGTGCTGGCGCAGTCGATCCTGACCTTCTTTTTCAACCTGGTGATCCTCGGCCTGTCGATCAATATCGCAGCCGGACTCATCAATGATTAGGCCCCATTTCGCCCGGAATGGAGTAAGATAATTCCGTGTGCAATACGCAATATCCGACTCGAAGCGGACTGAAAAAGTTCGCCTGCAAGGCACACTGAGTTCATGGCCGGGACGCACAACGCGGCCGCACTGAAACCGGGCCGGAGGGGTTTCTTCATGAATAACCGGGAGTGGACATATGCAAATCAATATCAATAGCGACAGCACCATCGAACGCAACGCCGGACTCGATCAGCACGTGCAGTCCGTCATCGGCTCGGCCATTGCGCGCTTTCAAGACAGCATCACGCGGGTCGAAGTTCACCTCAGCGACAAGAACAGCCAGAAATCGGCCGACGGCGACAACCGTTGCATGATCGAAGCGCGCCTGACCGGCTACCAGCCGATCGCCGTCAGCGACCACGACGCGACGCTGCATCAAGCCATCGCCGGCGCGGCCGACAAGCTGAAACGCGCCATCGACAGCGCGCTCGGTCGCCTGCAAGACGGCAAGCGCCACGCGGGCGAAAAAGTGGTCGCCGAACTCGACGCCGACGAAGTGACCGAATAATCAACCAAGCATTAGCGATGCTGGCAGCCGTCCAAGGCTGCCAGTCAGTTTCCCCGCCCCACCTTCCGCACTCAGCCTTCCTGGGCCAGCTGGCGCAGATAGCGCAGACCAGCCGTTGCCCGGCTGCCATACCAAGACATCATTTCGCCATCGACCAATCTGACCGGCTTGCCGATTTGCCGCTCGAGCGCATCGACGTGCTGCTCGGTGAAACGAAACGGCTCGCTCGACAGCAGCACCCCGTCGATGCCCTCCAACAAGGCCGGACTCCAGTCGAAAGCGGGATAGCGCGCCGCGCCAAGTTGCGGCACGGTCCAGCCGATCTCGGCGAGCATGTTGGCGATGTAGGTGTCGCGCGAGACGCTCATCCACGGATCTTTCCAGATGCAATAGAGCATGCTGCGCGGCGGCCCTTTTGGCGCGGCCCGCAAGCGCGCATATTCCGCTTCAAATTCGCGGCACCAGGCTTCGGCCTTCTGCCCGGCGCAGAAAACACCGCCCATCAAGCGCGCCAGCGCCAGGTTGTCGCGCGGCGCCAGCGGATGCGTGACGATGACGTTGGGAATGAATTGGGCGAGCGCATCGACCACCGGCTTTTCGTTTTCGTCGATGTTGACAACCAGATGGGTCGGCGCGAGGCGGCGGATTTTTTCGAGGTTGACGTCCTTGGTGCCGCCGATCTTGGGAATCGCAGCGACGACGTCGGCCGGATGGATGCAAAAGCCGGTGCGCCCGACGATCTGCGCCGAGCAGCCCAACTCGCACAACAATTCCGTCAGAGATGGCACCAGCGAAACGATGCGCGCGCCGGGCGCGGGCGCGTGCATCCGGCCGGCGGCGTCGATCAAGCTCACGCGGCGTCGCCGGCCTTGTCGGCGCTCTGCTCGGCCGGCCGATGCGCGGCCTCAAAGGCGGCGTAGCCCTTTTGCACCAGTTCATAGGTCTGGTCGATATTGCCGGCCACGTCGCCTTGCAGAACCTTCAAACCCTGCAAAATATCGCGCGCCTCCTGGAAGCCCTTTTCCATGCCACCGCGGATGGTGCTCATGAATTTGTCCATGGCCACCGCCTCGTCCTCGTCCGGATGCTGCTGCTTGTAGGCTTCGAAAAAGCCGGTCGACAGCGAGACGATGCGGTCCGCCGTGCCTTGCGGCGTGTTGTCTTGCGCCACGGCGTTTTGAATCGCGTCCTCGCCGTACTGCCCTTTCAGGGCCTCGTTGATGCCGGTGATGGCCGATTTGAGCAGCAGCGCCAGCGGCTCGTTCTGGGCGCCGATCGAAACGGTCAGCGAGGCTTGCAAAATGGAGCTGTTCAGCTGCGCCTTGGCTTTG